>JAJZWH010000013.1 GCA_021846765.1 bacterium
TACCTTTTTGACCGTGTTGATCTTGTTATTTATTACACTTACTTGGGTTATCCATTTTAAATGATATTTTAAGGCTTAAAATTATTGGTTAAATTGTCTCTAACTGATACTATAAGGCTATGGACGAGAAGGGGTTGGGCAAGCGTTTACAAATTAGCAGACGGAATGCTGGTTTAACCCAGCAACAGCTTTGTCAGATTGCTAATTTAAGTTTTTCGACACTAACTAAAATAGAGAGAGGGGCAATTAAAAGTCCTTCTATTTTTACTATTGAAAGTATTGCCAACGCATTAAATATGAGTATCGATGAATTGCTTGGTAAGTCTGGACCAAGCAAATCAACCAAGAAAGAAACTCGTTCTGGGGTTAAATTTGTTTTTTTTGATGTCAATGGTTGCTTGCTGCGTTTTTATCATAGGGCTTTTTCTCAAATAGCTATCGATTATAATGTTCCACCCGATTTAGTTGAAATGGCTTTCCTGCACTACAATACTGATGCCAATCTGGGTGTTTTAACCATGGAAGACTTTAATACGATAATGGCTAAAAGATTAGGCATACCTAGTTTAGATTGGCCAAAATATTATCTGGAGGCTGTTGAACCAATTCCTGGAATGAGTCAAGTTGTGTCTTGGGCTAGCGAAAATTACGGGATAGGTTTATTAACAAATACAATGCCCGGACTATTAACCATGTTAATGGATCGAAAAATTATACCTAAGGTTAATTATGAGGTGATTATTGACTCTTCGAAAGTAGGCTTAGTTAAACCAGATCCAGCAATTTTTAAATTAGCCAGTGAAAAAGCTCAAGTTCCTAGTCAAAAGATTTTATTGATTGATGATACTAGAGAGAACGTGGCGGCAGCAGAAACCTTGGGGTGGCATGTATTGTGGTTTGATTATTCTCAACCAGAAGAGTCGGTTGACCAAGTTAGATTGGCTTTGGAAATTGACCGTTAGTTATTAAATCTAACTTTTTCCATTAACAAACTTTCTAATTGTTGTTCAGCCTCAATTAATTGATCTTTACTTTCTTGCACAAGATCCGACGGAGCGTTCTCGAGGTAGTTTTGATTTTTTAATCTAAGCTGTAAATTATGAACCTTTTTTTGGCTGTTTTGAATATTTTCATTGAGTTTTAATAGGTAGCTATCTATTTTATTCTGATTAATATCTAACCAACAGTTAAAACGGCTGTTATTAACTGCTATTCCCTGCCCTAGATCAACCGGTTCGACTTTTACTAGTTGTCCTAGTTGTTGAATCATTGTTGAATTTTTCTCTATGAGGGGTTCATTTTGGTAGTATAGCGATACATTTTGAGCACCAATAGTTTTAACCAAAGAGCGAACGTTAATAATTAATTCTTGGATAGCTTGAAAATCTGTTGCTTGACTTTTATTTCCAGCTGGTAAATCAATCAATAGATGCCCTGTCAGTAGACTGTCGGGATTTATTTCTAGGGTTTGCCAAATAGTTTCGCTTAGAAAAGGAACAAAGGGATGAACAAGTACTAGAAGTCCTTCCAACAATGACTTTAATAAAGTTGGATTGGGTTGAGTCTTGCTAGCTTCAATATACCAATCGGCTAAATCATCCCATGTAAAATGATAAATAAGCTCGAAAGCTTCGCTAAATCGATAATTGTCCATGAGTTTAACATATTCTTTTTTTACTTCTTGGTAACGATTGAGTATCCAGTCATCAACTGCTTGGTTAGGTTTAATAACCTCTGTTAAGGTTGGGTTAATGGTTAGTTGGCTTTCAATGTATCGAGCTATGTTCCAAAGCTTATTGCAAAAGTTTCGTCCGCCAATAACTTTTGAAACAATAAACGGTTGATTATTACCAGGAGTCTGGCCGGTGATTACTCCAAGACGCAAAGCATCTGATCCGTACTTATCGGCGATCTCTAAAGGATCAACGCCATTCCCCTTGCTTTTGCTCATCTTTCGTCCTTTAGGGTCGGTCATTAAGCCGTGGAGATATACTGTCGAGAAAGGAATCTTAGTAGTGGTATACAGCCCCAGCATAAGCATTCTACTAACCCAAGGCATTAATATATCGAAACCTGTTTCCATGAACGATAATGGATAAAAATCTTTAAAATCAGAGCCGTCGGGGTATCCTAGGGTTACATAAGGCCATGAGCTGGAGCTAAACCAAGTATCCAATACGTCAGGATCTCGACGATAGGTCTGCTGGTTAATAGTAATAATTTCTTGATCTACTTGTTCGTTATAAATCCAATCATTGGGATTATCTACATTTTGAAATGCTGGGATAGGAATTCCCCAGGCTATTTGGCGACTAATGTTCCAGTCTTTAATGGATTTTAAGTAATCAATCAGTTGATTTTTTTTAGTTTCTGGCAGGAAATTAATTAGATTTTCGTTGAGCGCTTTAATGGCTGGTTCGGCCAAGGGTTTAATATCTACGAACCATTGATCTTTTAGCAAGGGCTGAATAACAGTTCCGCATTTATAACAATGACCAACACTGTGAGTATATTCTTGAGCGTCTATTAAAAAGCCTAAGTCTTTTAATTGTTTGATAACCGCTTCCCTGCCCTCGAGGACAGTCAAGCCCCTAAACTCTTTAGGTACTTGATGATTTAGCTTGCCATCAAAACCAATGATAGTGATCAATGGTAAATCGTGGCGTTGAGCAATTTCAAAGTCGTTAGGATCGTGAGCAGGTGTAATTTTGACCGCTCCTGTCCCGAACTTGGGGTCAACATAGCTATCAGCAACAATCGGAATCTCTCTGCTGGTTAAGGGTAGTTTAACTGTTTTGCCAATAATTGCTTGATACCTATCGTCATTAGGGTTAACGGCAACGGCCGTATCGCCAAGCATTGTTTCTGGTCTAGTAGTAGATACGATAACCTCTCCGCCTCCATCTGTTAGAGGATAACTTAGTTGCCAAAGAAAAGTATTTTCGTCAGTATAGTCTACTTCTATATCGGCAAAGGCAGTACCGTGAAAGGTGCAAAAATTAACTAATCGTTCGCCCCTATAGATCAAGCCTTCGTCCCACATAGCTTTAAAGGTAGCGTAAGCTTGTTTAACAACTGATTCATCTAAGGTAAAGGTGTAGTGTGTCCAATCAACGCTGGCTCCTAATCTGCGAATCTGTGACTCTAGGTTGTATCTGTTGGTTGCTACAAATTGATAGATTTCCTGAAATAACGACTCACGTGAATAGTCAAAACGACTTTTTCCTTTTTTTTCAAGTTCTCGTTCAAAAACTACTTGAGTTTCAAAACCCGCATGATCTGCTCCGGGAATATATAAAACTCTTTGACCAATTGATCGGTGATATCTGGCAGCTATATCTTGCCAGGCAAAAGCTAGAGCGTGGCCCATATGGAGGTTGCCATTAGCGTTTGGCGGAGGAACGACTATAGAATATCCCCTGCCCTTTCCTTTAGGTTGAAAGGCAGCAGTTTTTTCCCATAAAGCATAAATATCTGTTTCGTATAATTCAGCCTGATAGCTTTTTGCGAGTTTCATATCTATTCTAATATACCCTGGATAGCTCAGCTTACATAGAGAGATTAGGGTTAATTTCTAAACTATAGGCATCAGCTAGCCCGACACTATGTTTAAATTGCCAGCCACCTAATGCGCCAATCATTGCCCCATTATCGGTGCATAATTTAATGTCAGGCATTAATAGTGGGCAGGAAAAAGATTTTAATAAAGATTCTCGTAGTAAAGAGTTAGCGGCTACTCCTCCGGCCAATAGAATTGATCGAGGTTTAAATTCATCAACTGCTAACTTAACTTTATCGACTATGGTTTCTATGGCTATGTGTTGAAAACTAGCTGCAATATTGGCCTTCTGAGCTTTATTCAGACGTTCTGATAGCATATATGATGGAAAGTCGTAATTTTCACCTACTTGTTCTTGAGCCAGTCTTAAAACGGCTGTTTTTAGGCCAGAAAAACTAAAATCATATTTCCCCACTTTAGCTTTAGGTAAGGAATAGGCGCTATCTTGACCGTTAGCTGCAATTTTAGCAATAGCTGGACCACCAGGGTATGGTAATCCAAGTATTTTGGCTACTTTATCGAATGCTTCACCTATGGCATCATCTTGAGTTTTGCCGATTAGCTGATAGTCAAAATAATCTTTAAATAAGGCTAATTGAGTGTGGCCTCCAGATACGATAATGGCTATAAAAGGAAATTCAGGTTGACTAGTTGGCAGTTGATAACCTTGGAGAGTTGTTGAGTTAATGAAGTTAGCGTAGATGTGTCCTAAAACGTGGCTACAACTAATTAAGGGCTTATTTTTAATCAAAGACAATGTTCTAGCACTCATTACTCCGACCAACAAGCTACCACCCAGACCCGCACCGTAAGTAACAGCCAGAGCATCAATATTTGACCATTCAGTTTTTGCCTGATCGAGACTTTGACTGATTACTGGAATTATAGACTCTAGATGACTGCGGGCAGCTATTTCTGGCACAACCCCTCCATAAACAGCGTGCAAATCTAAACTGGTTGCGACCACATTACTTAATAGTTTTGTTCCATCTTCTACTACTGCTACAGCTGTCTCGTCACAGCTAGTTTCAATACCCAATATTTTCATCTTAAGTTTAGCTTAACACGGTTTAATTTTAGATAATAACTATAGCTACTTAAGCTACTTAGCGAGCTGAATTAGAATGAGATTAATACAAACCGCAATCATATTGACTAAAAATAAACAATATGCTAATGTATAACTTATGTCAGAATTACTAAGGCCTAAAGAGCTTATAATTACTAATCAAAACCCATCAGCTGCTAATCAAGAATTAATTATAGTAGATAGTTTAAATCAAGCCCAAAAAGAAGTTATGGGTATGAGTGGACTTGGCTCAATAAGAGTAGAAGATCAATCTAAAGATCAAATTGAACAAGATCAAGAAAACTATCTAAAACAAGCACTTAACCCTGAAAATATTGTATCTCTAAAGCAGCAATACCAAGAACGAGTAGCTAAGCTAACTGCAGAGCGATCATTTAGCTGCGATAAACGAGTATACAAAGAAGACCCAGTTAACAAACAACAACTTAAACAAGAATTAATTGATAAGTATCTACAAGTTGGAGCTAAACCAGGTCAAGATCTAGCTCTTAATGATCAACTTAAACAACAAATTGCCAAAGAAATGGATTTAAGCTATAGCCAACTAGAAGCTAAAATTAAACCCAGAAGAACTAAGGTAAATAGACCAAATGCTACTAGCACAGCTATAGAGCCAGTTAAGCCTGATAACTCAATTGAAGTGGTTGATGTGAGTAATCAAACAGCAGGTAACTTAGATTTAGTTAGTCAACCCGAAGAGCCAGACATAGATCAAAATGGGAGGTATGGCTTAGCTAAAGCTTTAGAGGAGGCGTACAATATTGAAAAAGCTGGCAAATATACTTCTCGTGAAAGAAAAAGCGTCCAAGACGAGATAGATAAATATGCTCAATTAGCAGCTATCGGAGAGACAGTTGGCTTTAAAGCTGCTAAGAATCCCAAAGGAGATCGTCGTTTATCGACCCTAGAAACGGGTTTCAAAGTGACTGATTCGTACATAGAAATGAGCCAATCAACTCTTGAGCGATATCGTAGGAGTACTAATAAAAAAGTAAGAGAGCGATTAGTAGCGGCTGGAGCTGATGAATCGACTATAAAAGCTATCTTAAAACTTCAAGATCAGACTTTAGCTAGACAACTTGGAGCTAGTATAGCCGCAAATAAACAAAAATTGTTAGGCTTATCTCAAGATCCAGAATCAACTGATCAAAATAAGCTAAAAAATTTTTGGAGCCAGAAAAAGTTAAAATTTTATGACTGGTGGATCAAGCAAGACGGTGGAGGAGATAAATTATTTAGCAAAGGTAGACTAAAAGGAACGTTTAAACGAGCCGCAGCTTTAGGAGCAATTGGTATACCTATTGGTTTTGTCTTGGGTAGCTTAGCTGTTCCTGCAGGAGTAAGTGGAATAGCTGGTGCTATTGGTGTTGTTTTAGCTAGTCGGTCTAATGGTTTGGTCAGAGGAATGACTTATGCTCACGTCGATAAGCGAGCTAACGCGCTATCCGATAAAAAAAGAGAACAGTTGATTGAAGCTCAAGTTCAAAAAATTCATGATTATTATCAAAATTTAGATGAGGCTAATCCCTATGATGGTGTAATAACGTCAGAATATGCAAGGAATATAAAAGCGGAAGTAGCTAAGAATAAGGCTCGGACAATATCGGCTATCGGAGCTGTAGCACTAGGCGGTATAGCTGCATACTCATTTAGCTTGTTAGGCAACTCTTTGCTTAATGGTAGTAACGTCCATCAGGCGGTATCTTCTAGAATTGGTCAACACCTAAGCAAAAAATTACCTTCTAAACACGGGGTAACTTCAAGCGGTAGAGCAAAGAGCATTTCTAATACTAATACTACATCTCCTAGCGTTAGTAGCGAACAACAAATTGGTCAAACTTTTCAGATTAAACCAGGGGCTGGGGTAACCAATGAAATAAGTAATTACGCAGCTAGTCGAGGTAAACCAATTAGTGGGGCAGAAGCATATCGGATCTATTTACAACTGAAAGCTAATAATGGTTCTAATCTGATAGACATTAACAACAAAATAGCAACTGCTTATCATGGTTCAAGCGTTTGGATTGATCAACCGGGTGTAGGTAAGTGGGCACCGGGAGTGCAACAACAACTAGATAAGCTTTTAACGTGAAAAGGGTTATAAAGGAGAAAAACAAAAATGTTACAATCAAAATACGAACAGCAAATCAATCAATTATTAGCTGATTTAAAAGTCCCTACAAAAGACCGAGAATTAATGATTGAGAGTATCTATCAAAATTTAAAATCTAGAGTGGGTATTAGATTAGTGAGTCAATTAAATGACCAACAGTTAAATCAATTAGAAAAAGCTTTTATAAACGATGACGAGTTTTTTTTAGATCATATTGATCAGATGGTTCCCAATATTGATCAGATTTTTGAACAAGAATTAAATGGTATCCAACAAGAACTTTTAGACAATATTTCTGAATAATTAAAAACTAAAGACTGGATTAGGCTATAATCTTAATATGGATAATTAAATGAATCCTAGAAAAATTATTAAAAAACTAATCCCTCGATCTCTATTTACGATTATAGAGCCCTATGGTCATTTAGCCGAAGCGGTTATTTGGAATACGGTTAATGGCTTTCCGGCTAGCAAGCTTAAAGTTATTGGTGTTACTGGTACGAATGGTAAAACTTCGACTAGCTTTATGATTCATCAGATGCTCTATCAAGCTGGCTATAAGGTAGGTTTAATGAGCACTGTTGGCTATGGAGTGGGCAAGGATATTCATCCTCAAATTGAACACATGACTACAGTTAGCGTGCCGTTATTAATCAAACGAATAAAGTCAATGAAAGCTCAAGGAGCGGAATGGTTAGTTTTGGAAACAACTAGTCACGCACTAGCACAGAACAGAGTATGGAGCATACCTTACAATATTGCTGTCATGACTAATGTTACTCATGAACATTTAGATTACCACAAAACTTTCGAGCGTTATCGTGATGCTAAGCGAAAACTATTTAAACAAACCAATAAGAATAAAAAAGGTTTAAGAATCGGTATTATTAATGCCGATGATCCAAGCGCTAAGTTGTTTGCTAAGGATATTACTCATCCACTGCTTTACGGTGTTAAAAAAGCAGATATAGTAGCTAGGAATATTAAACTAGCTCCAGAATTTGTTAGCTATAGCGTTAATTATCAAAACGTAACTTACGATATTATCTGTCGATTACCGGGCAGCTTTAATGTGGCTAATTCTCTAGCTTGCTTAGCTGTGGGCATTAGTCTTGGTCTATCTAAAGAACAAATAGAGCAGGGGATTAGTGCTTTAACTGGGGTAGAGGGTAGAATGACTGCAATTAAAGAGGGGCAAGATTTTAGTGTAATTGTAGATTTTGCCCATACTCCAGATAGTTTTGAGAAATTATTTAATGATTTACGACCAGTTATTAAAGGTAAAATGATCGTTATGTTTGGTAGTGCTGGTAGGCGTGATGAGGCCAAGCGGGCAGTTCAGGGTAGGATAGCTGGAAAATATGCTGATGAAATAGTACTTACCGAGGAGGACGATAGGGATGTGGATGGACTTGAGATTATCGAACAAATTGCTAGTGGGGCAAAAAAGATGGGTAAAAGATTAAATAAAGATTTATTTATTGTTCATGACCGAGAAGAAGCTATTGCTTTTGCTCTCAGTCGAGCTCGTAAGGATGATACGGTTTTGTTACTGGGTAAAGGCCATGAAAAAACGATTGAGCGAGCAGATGGCGAACATTCTTGGAATGAAATTTCAACCACAAAGCAGCTATTGCGGCAATTTAACAAAGACTAAGACTGCAGCAACGAATATAGCCACCGCCTTTAGACAATTCGCTGATTTCCGGAGTGATGGTGGTTAAGCCATGGTTTTCAATAGCTTTTTGTAATTCTGGTGCTCGAGCACTCATGATGACTGTATATCCAGTTGAGACTAGGTTGCAGGCAAAACCATTTTTGGCTTCATCGAGAGACACGACTATTTTATATAAGGGTAAGGCTTGTATTTTTTGACGACTGTCGGGAGTAAAAGCTTCTGGGCACCAGGCAATAAGGTCCGGTGTTAAAACTGCTAATGCCAGATCTAAATCATAAAAGTAACTATCTGGCCAACCGGTTATAGCGTTAATAATAGGTTGTCCTTGACCATTTAGTTCGGGAATGGTTTGCAGACCAACTACTTGACAGTTAAATTCTTCCTCTAAAAAAGGATGGATTCGTCTGTCGGTTCGATAATTACTGCCAACAAATAAATAATCGCCACAGCTAAGAGCATCTCCTTGACCACTGAATTTAAAGGGTGGGCTATCAACTTCATAACCTAAAGATATTAATATTTTTTTAGCATATTCTTCTTCATCTTTTCGGAGATTCGGAAGCGACGATTGAAGTATTTTCCCTTGCCAGCAAAGAGCCCAATTTGCAGTATAAATGCCGTCTTGGCAGTTGGCGGGAGGTTCAACACTTATGACCTCTATTCCTGATTGTTCAAATGCCCGCTTGATCGATGCGTGCTCTTCGATTGCTTTGATTGTGTCTGGCTGGTCGGATTTATGAGAATAAGGATTTAATTCTTCTACTCTAAAGTATTCAGCTCCAGACATTAAAACAGTCTGATTAATAATTGGTTTAGACATTTGTTTTTAATTTTAACAGATAATAATTTTAAAATGCTTAATCTAATAACTTTAAAAAGGCTAATCGGAGTATTTAATTAGCTGAAAAGAATTTAATTATTATTGGATTTAGTTAATTATTAACTAATTAACTCTTGACAGATATTTTAGCAGTCTATTATAGTGAGTGCTGAAAGTTAGCACTCAAATACTTATAGTGCTAACAGAAGTAATCAAACAAGGAGGACACGAGTAAATGAGCACACCATTACAACCGCTTGGCGATTATGTCGTAGCAACCGCCGAAGAGGCTAGTACGAAAACTGCTAGTGGACTTTATCTGCCGGATAACGCAGCCGAAAAACCTAAGACAGCTAAAATTGTAGCCATAGGTAAAGATGTGAAGCAGGTAAAAGCTGGGGATAGAATAGTCTATAAAAGCTATAGCACCACAGAAGTTAAAGTTAATAATGATGAATATATCTTAGTCAAAGAAGAAGATATATTAGCGACTGTTAAATAGGAGGAAATAAGCAGATGGCCAAAAAAGTATTTTATGATGACGATGCTCGCAAGCGTGTACTTGCCGGGGCTGAAATTTTATATAACGCCGTAAAAACAACCATGGGTCCTCGCGGGAGGAATGTTGTTATTAGTAAATCTTACGGAAACCCGACTGTAACTCATGATGGGGTGACTGTTGCAAAAGGAGTAGACCTGGCAGAGGTTGATGACGAAACTTTAGGTCAAAAAGTTGGAGCCGAACTTATTAAACAAGCTGCTAGTAAGATGAATGATGTAGCAGGTGACGGGACTACAACTGTTACTGTTTTGACCTATCATATTTTAAATGAAGCTAACAAATTAATTGCTGCTGGACATAACCCGATGCTACTCAGGAAGGGACTGGAAACAGCTGCTCAGTCGGTGATAACTAAACTGTCTACAATGTCCGAAGACATTGAAGGCAAGAAAACTAAAGTTGCTGAAGTAGCAACTATTTCTGCTGGAGATAGCGAAATTGGTAGTTTAATAGCTGACGTCATGGAATCAGTTGGCAAAGATGGGGTAGTTACCGTTGAAGAGGGTCAAGGACTAATGCTTGAAAAAGAAGTAGTCGAAGGCTTTACTTTTGATCGCGGTTTTGTCAGTGCTTATATGGCTACGGACATGACACGAATGGAGGCGGTATACGATAAACCAGCAATTGTTATAACAGATAAAAAGATAAGTTCTATTCAAGAATTTCTGCCTTTATTAGAAAAACTTGCACAAGGTGGTAAAAAAGATTTAGTGTTGATTGCTGAAGATGTAGAAGGGGAAGCCTTAGGAACATTAATTCTAAATCGTCTCAAAGGAGTATTTAATACGGTTGCTGTTAAAGCGCCTGCTTTCGGTGATCGACGTAAAGATATTTTAAACGATATAGCTATTTTAACTGGAGCAGAAGTAATCAGTGATGATCGTGGAATGACTTTTGAGAATGTTGATTTAGATGTAGTTGGAAGTGCACGTAAGGTCATCGTTACTAAAGATGACACCACTATAATTGAGGGGAATGGTAGTTCTAGCGAAGTTAATGCGCGAATTAAGCAGATTAATGCTCAAATTGAACAATCAAGTAGTGAATATGATCGAGAAAACTTAGAAAAACGACAAGCTGCTCTGAGCGGTAAGGTTGCTGTTATAAAAGTAGGTGGAGCTACTGAGACTGAGATTGAGGAGAAAAAATATCGAGTTGATGATGCTGTAGCGGCAGTAAAGGCAGCCTTAGGAGATGGAGTAGTACCAGGAGGTGGAATAACCTTGATAAACCTGGTTTCTGCCGTAAATATTGACCCTAAAGACGATGATGCGGTTAATGCCGGTAAGCAAATATTGATGCGTAGCCTTGAACAACCTTTCAGGATATTATTGGCCAATTCTGGGCTTAATCCTGATGAGTGGTTGCCTCAAGTAAAATCAGCTAAAATAGGTTTTGGCGTTGATGTTAATAAACCAGAAAAATTGGTAGATTTAAAAGCTGCCGGAATTATTGATCCAGCTCGAGTTACTAGGGAAGTACTACAAAATGCAGTTAGTATTGCCGGTACGGCAATGACTATGGGTGCATTAGTGGTTGATGTGCCTGAACCAAAAACTCCAGCACCGGCTGCACCCGATATGGGTGGAATGGGAATGATGTAGGCAGATATTAATTTAATCTAAGCCTAAATCATTAAATAATAGAAGAGCCTTAAGAGTTAATCTCTCCAGGCTCTTTTTTAAGACCTAACTTTTTCTAATAGTTAGCAGTGCAATATTATAACTGATGAGAGCATAGGCTATTAAATATGATAAGTGGTCACAAATTAAAAAATAATTTATAAGCTAAAGAAGAATTTAATTTGTGTTTTAGCTTATATGCTAAGAGATATATAATTTACTATTATGGAAAGGTCTTCGACAATTAAGCTAGATTGCACCAAAATACTAATAACTGGCGGTACAAGTGGGCTGGGCCTCGCTATGGCTGAAGCTTTAGCTAAAACCGGAGCTAATGTAGCATTAACTAGCAGAAGCGCTAGTAGAGCTAAGGCTACTGCCAAATCTCTGCCAAACACAATTGGCATAAAAATGGATAGCACTAACGATGATTCGATCATTAAAGGAGTAGAAGAAGCATATTCGAAATTAGGCGGAATCGATATGTTAGTCAATAACGCTGGAATAGGTATGATTACCGTTAATCCTAAATTCATGTCTGAACCAATGGGTTTTTGGGAAGTGCCAAGTGATAAGTTTAAGAAGGTGATAGCTACTAATCTAACCGGATACTTTATAGTTGCTAAATATGTAGCCCAAAAAATGCTAGCAGCGGGCAGTGGTCGAATAGTTAACATTTCAATGAACCATTCAACAATGAACCGAAAAGGATTTGTTCCTTATGGACCATCAAGAGCAGGAGCTGAAGCTTTATCTAGAATTATGGCTGCTGATCTAGAAAATAGTGGGATTACAGTTAATATGCTTTTACCTGGTGGAGCTACTAGAACAGGTATGTTGCCAATATCAGAAAATAATCTTTCTGCCTTAAATCTTTTAAGCCCCAGTGTAATGGGGCCGCCAATAATTTGGTTAGCTTCAAATCAGGCAAGAAACGTTCACAATGAAAGAATTGTGGCTAACGAATTTGATCAATGGTTAGGTCAAAGAAAACTAAAGCCATAACAAAACAAAGTTCTTAATCAAAAATATTCAAAAGAGCATTGTCTTATTATTTTTACAATTCATGTATCGCTTGAACTGTATCGGCAAACTTAGTAAAAGAAGAAAGATCAGCATCTTGACTATTAGCATAGATAGCATGCTCAATACCTAGCGACCTTAATTCTTTAGCTGTTGCTAAAGATTTTTTTGGATCATTGGCGGCAGTGGTAATATCAACTCCAGTCAATGCGGTTTTTTCTATATCCTCATAGGGTCGTCCGATCTCCTGACAGTGTTGTTTTAGTACTTCAAGTTTATGACTAAGTTGATTCATGTCATGGGCAAATAAATTACAGGCATTACCATATTTAGCAACAAGTCTAAGAGTTTTTTCTTCGCCTCCACCACCAATCAGAATTGGTGGATGAGGTTTGCTAACAGGCTGTGGGGATAAATAAGGTTCAGGTAGTTGATAAATACTACCTTCAAAAGGTTGATTATTACCTGACCACATTTGCAAGGCTATCTGTAGGGTGTCTTCTAGTCTTTCGAATCGTCTAGAGTGTAGCGGATCTAAAAAGCCAAGCGCTTTAGCTTCTTGATCATTCCATCCGGCGCCAATACCTAAATAGGCTCGTCCTCCAGAAAGCACATCAAGAGTCGTCACCGCATTAATTAATAATGCTGGTTCGCGGTATATAACACCCGTAACCATAGTCCCGAGAGATACTTTTTTTGTAACACCCGCAATATATCCTAATGTGGTATAAGATTCGAGCATTGGATCCGTATACTTGCCGATGTGTTCTAATTGAAAAAAATGATCCATTACCCAAATACTGTTGAACCCAACATTTTCTGCAGCTATAGATACTGCACGTACATTTTGGCCAATTTTGCTATCTCCTCCAGAATAATCAAAACGATTAATTTGTAATCCGACTTTCATTTAGTCCTCCTTTTTCTTAAGTTGATGTAACTTTGGTAAAACTTCTTTGCCAAGCATAGCAATTGTAGCTGGTTGATCTATAGATGTTGTTTGGATGCCAATTATATCTGCTCCTATATCGGTAATTAGTGGACCATACGTAGCTATATAGTCACTAGGACTTTTTAATATATTATAGCTACTCAGTATCTTATTTCGTGGTAGCTTATCTGCTTCATCTTGTAGCTGTAAAGGACTAATGCCGTCAGCTCGACTTGGCGTCCTTAACCCCCGCTGAGCCTGTATTGCTTCCCAAGCCTGACCTTCATCCTTAGCGTAAATTGACCATCTGTTAGCTATAGTCTTAAAGTTCTTATTGGGTTGAGTAGCATAAGCTACTGTTACTAAATTAGTTAGGGCGTCCTGGATATCTTTTACGCTTATAATGATGCCATCGTAATAATTTCCTGCGGTTGTTGCGCTCTGTGGACCACCCGCTGCTAGATAAATAGGTACTGGGTGTAAGGGTGGACTATATAATTTGGCTAAGTTGGTCTGGTAATATTGACCGGAAAAATCTAGTCGTTCTCCTGATAGCAACCGCTGAATAATCTCTCTAGCTTCTTTTAACCGTTCAGAGCGTTCTTTATATGCAGGCAATACAAACCCTAATGGTCTTTCGTTAATATTCTCGCCCGTACCAACTCCTAAAGCAAATCTACCTGCACTTAATCGATCAATGGTTGCTGCTGCTTGAGCGACTACAGCTGGATGAAAGCGAAACAAGGGAGTGGTAACCATTGTCATTAATTGGATACGTTTGGTTTTTACAGCCATCGCTCCAAGTGTAGTAAAAGCAAAGCCACTCGCTCCACGGTCATCTACCCACGGATGAAAATGTTCAGAAATCATAACTCCATCAAAACCAGCTTGCTCAGCTAGTACAGCGTGTTTTACTAAATCTTCGGGTTGAAATTGCTCATCTGAACAAAACCAATATATATCTGCCATATATTTTATTATACTCATAAACCCTATGGTTTAGCTGGCCTAATTTACACAAACTATGAGATGTTATTATAGAAACATGCACTATAAAAAATTATTATCAATTTTGATCATTATATTAGTTATTATAGGAGGCTACTTGGCAGTTACCAATATTGTTAGTTACAAAGCTCCCGCTAAAATAATTAAGCACACCAATACTCCTCTGACACATCCCAAAAAGACAACCGCGTCAAATAATAATCTTAGCCACATTTTCTTAATCGTAGATGAAAACCAGCCTTACCCAAATATCGTAGGTAATCCTAGCGCTCCATACCTTAATAGTCTGATTAAAAACTACTCATCAGCTACTAATTACCATGCTGTAGCCCATCCGAGTTTACCGAACTATCTAGCCCTCACCAGCGGTTCTACTGACGGCATTACAACAGATTGTAATCCACCGAGTGCAGGCTGCGAAGTAAACGTACCAAATATAGCCGATCTAGTAAAAAATTCTGGTCGAACGTGGAAGGAATATGCCGAAACTATGCCTTCTACATGCTACGCCTATAATGCCTTACCTTATGCCACTAAACATAATCCATTTGTTTATTTTACGGATATAATCAACAACAAAACCCGCTGCAATAAAGACGTAGTACCGTTTAGTCAGCTACAAACCGACCTGAGTTCAGTTAGTACCACACCAAATTATGCTTTTATTACACCAAATATATGTAACGATATGCACAGCTGTCCGATATCGACAGGGGACGCCTGGCTAGCTAAAACAGTGCCAATGATTCTCAGCTCTAAAGCATTCAAAACACAAAATTCGGTCTTAATAATTACCTGGGACGAAGGTTACGCAACCACTAATCACGTTTTGGCGCTATTAGTAGGCAATAGCGTAAAAAATAACTATCAATCTAGTACTTACTATAATCATTACTCAATTCTTCACACAATCGAGGCGGCATGGGGTCTCCCTTCGCTTACTGCAAACGACAAGCAAGCACCTATCATGAACCAATTCTTTAAACCGAATATTGTATTTAAAAACAACCCTAATTAAAATTTGTAGTAATTAAGCCTCTATCTGAACCCTCATATTGATTTTGGAACTGCCACGTCCCACTCACAGTCAAAACAAACGATTTCTCCTGATCGTTTGCTATAAATCCAAGATCTAATTCCGGATTCTGATTCGGTTGATAAGGCAGTGCCTGAAAATACATTGGTCCGCCTGACGTATTGTCTACAATTATCTGTGTACCTATTTTGGCATGTACTATATTGGGCATAAAACCATAGACATCATAATCAATAGTTATTGATTGAGGTTTTGTTTGCTTAATTACTGGCTTGGGCTTAGGTTTAACAATTGGCTTATTCTTTTGTTTGCTAATTGTATTTGTCTTAGAACTTTTTAAAAAATTATCATTCTTATGTAAATATACTCCAATTAAAGCACCAAATATTACAAGCATCATAGAGATAAATATCACGTATACCCATCTTAATAACGATCTCATATTAAACATACTAACTATTATTTTATATGGTTTACTATTAATAATTATATAATAATATGCTTTTTATTATGTTGAATTTGCCTACTTGTAAGGTAAGCTGGTAATGCCTAATACCAATGCCCTATAAAGGACTCTGGTAAGGACTCTAAAAAAGAACACCTTGTGTGTTTTTCAACCTTTAACTAGCTAGTTTTTGTAAGTTCTCTTTAATTGGCAATCTTAGTCTATTTTAATTTTCATTTATTGGATGAGTGAAATAGTTAATTTCGTTGACTATATCTAATAAAGCTTGGGCTTTTACTTTCTCGTCATTAATTTGTTGAGCAGCTTCATAAGCCGATTTAATCAATGACTGATCGTCACTTGCTTGAATCATCATCATTGTAGTGCGAAATTTTTCTTCAGGTGTCTGGTCAAGATGATTAATTATTGGTGATAATTGATTGAGTGCTTGCTGCTTAATAACTAATAATTCTTCAGCGTTATTACTAGTAGTTGGCAGGAGATTATCGGCTGATTGGTCATTGCTCTGAGAGCTTTGATTATCAGATAAAGACGATTGATTATCGTTGCTGGGAACTAAAGGTGCGCTTAAATTACTTTGATTATCTTCACTAACTGAATTATCTGTAGCCGTCGATGTATTGTCTTGTCCAGTACTGACCGATTGTGCTTGTTCATTAAGCATTTGTTCATCGTCTTGGTGCCCAAACATTAGTTTTCCCCCCAACATATCTTTATACTGCTTTAGGTTATACTATATTTAAGAATTAATCAATTATTTTTTGAAGGGAAATATAATGTTAGATGATCTTAGTTATATCGATCGAACAGATAAAGTAGATGCTTTAGGAATTGCTCAAAAAGAACCAGAACAATTAACTTATAATTTTAACCTTTCAATTGACTATAAGGGAATAGAAAATGTAGTTTACGCTGCTATGGGCGGGTCTGCCTTAGCTGCTAGTTTGAGTTGTAGCTGGCCTGGTTATAGGTTGCCCTTTGAAATTGTCAGAGGCTATAATCTACCTGATTATGTTTCTAGTAAAACTTTGTGTATTGTTGCTAGTAATTCGGGTAATACTGAGGAAACGCTCAGCGCTTTGGCTGAAGCTGAAGCTAGAGGAGCTAAAATTGTGGTTATTGCTGGTGGAGGAAAATTATTAGAGATTGCCAAAACTAAAGGTTATCCCTTGGCAATTTTGCCGGATGCTAAACAGCCTCGTTACGCTGTTTTTTATAACCTAAAAGCTTTGATCGATATCGGACAGCAGGTTAATATATTTAGTAATACCGATTTTGCTCAAATATCTGCAGTAATTCCGTTGTTAAACGAAAAAGCTAAAACTTGGCAAGCAATTATTCCCCTTAAGGATAATCTAGCCAAGCAAATTGCTCTAGATTGTTTAGGTAAGTCAGTAGTCATCTACGGCGGTCCATTAATGGCTCCCGTGGCCTATAAATGGAAGATTAGTTTTAATGAAAACGCTAAACATATAGCCTGGTGTGGCTATTATTCTGAGTTTAATCACAATGAATTTATTGGTTGGAGTCAACAACCGGTCGATAAACCCTACGCTATTATTGAATTAAGATCTGATTTAGAACATCCACGAATTCAGCAACGGTTTGATTTAAGCGATAGATTGTTAAGTGGCAAACGCCCTGAGCCAATTGTAGTGGATATGCAGGGAAAGAGCATTATTGAGCAAATGCTTTTTGGTGTAATGCTAGGAGATTTTGTTACACTTTATACGGCTATAGCTAGCGGCATAGATCCTGCTCCAGTTGAGCTAGTTGAAAAATTTAAATTAATACTTAAGTAATTAGTAGATCGGAA
>JAJZWH010000014.1 GCA_021846765.1 bacterium
AAAGCACCATCGTCAGATATGGTTAATTTTAATATATCACCTTGAACTAATTTAGACTTAGAGGCATAGTTTGCTGGCACTGGATATGTTTTACTATCGCTACCCACCATATTTTGACCATCAAAAACACCTTCAATGACTTTACCTAAAGTTTCTTCTCTAGATATTGGGGCTATTTTTTCGTCATCACCAACTAAGCTGACTAATAATTCACTGGCGGCTCCTAAATTAGTTTCCGCCTCTCTTATTAGCGACCTGAGTCTTTTAATTTGTTTTTCTGGTATTTCTGGCATTTTCTCCCGCCTCTATGGATATTTGTCTAGCGACAGTTACACTTAAATTATCATTATTACTATTTATTGTCAAAGTTTTCTGTGGATAAATCTTTTTTATTAAAAAAATTAAGTTAGTTTTATATTAACATAACTATTGGTCATCTAAAAACCGCTGCTAGTTTTTTCTAATAGCGGTTTTTAAATGAAACTTTGGTATTTTTTATTTTTTAGGCAAGCTCGACTGTCGCTCCGGCTTCTTCTAGTTTTTTCTTGGCTTCTTCAGCTTCTTCGGTTTTAGCCTTTTCTAAAATTATTTTAGGGGCGCCATCTACTAAAGCCTTAGCTTCACCCAATCCAAGATTAGTGATATCCTTAACTGCTTTAATGACTGCTACTTTTTGTGTACCGGCTTCTTTTAGAATAACATCGTATTCACTTTTAGCTGCTTCTGCAGGTGCTGCTTCGGTTGTTGGAGCAGCTACTGCTACTGCAGCAGCAGCTGGTTCTATGCCATATTTTTCCTTTAGTAAGTTACTTAGTTCGTTTACTTCTAGTACGGTCATTCCTACTAGCTCTTCAGCTAGTTTTTCAATATTAGCCATTTATTTATATCTCCTTAGTTATTAATTAATTAGTCCTAGCCTGTAAATTGGCTAGTATATTTGGTAGTTGACTGCTGACACTGTTAATGATTGAAGTCATTGGTGACCCTAGAAGCGATACTACTGAAGCAATTAGTACTGGCTTGCTTGGTAGCTCAGACAAGGAAGTTATCTCTTCTGCGTCAAGCCATTTTCCTTCAGGAGTGATCCCTCCTACAAACAATAGGGTCGGATTAGTTTTAGCAAATGCTGCTAAACTTTGAGCTGGTGCTATTTCGTCTTCTTGATTGAAAGCGTATGCAAGCATACCTTCAAGTTGATCCACTGGAACATTGTTCAGATTATCCGTTTGTTTTAATGCTTGGATAACCAGACGATTCTTGACGACCTTAACTATCGTGTTGTTTTCTTTGGCTTGTGATCTTAAAGCCTGCATGTCTTTGACGGCAGTACCTTTATATGAAGCTACTACTGTCATCTTGGAGCTTGCCAGTAGATTTTTTATCTCATCTACGACGGCAGCTTTCTTTTCTTTAGTTAGGGGCATATATTCTTATCCTTTCGCTAGTTTTTCACTATCCATCCATTAGGTATCGACCTTTAATAGACCTAGTTAGTTGGAGAGTTAGTTGCCTTTAAAAAAAACTTTGGTAGTTATTCTTACCAAAGTCTTGTATTTAAGTAAAGGATAAATCAGTTATTTAACTGACACCTAGGCGACATTTTCAAGGATATTCCCGTCGCTGTCTTTGGCAACTTAAGTTTTATACTAGCAGAGATTTATGGGTAATGCAAAAGTAATTGCTTAATATCTTCAACACCAGCAGAAATATAATATGATGTCGCATTGTACTAAACACTATCTAGTACTTGAGCTGTTATTTTATTGTTCTCGTTAACTTTGATTAAAGAACAAAATTAATAATTAATACAATTATTTGTAATTTATTTGATATATTTAGGGTTTTATTGATCTAGATGTGTAATTGCTACTTGACCTAGGCTATTTTGAGCAGTAACAGACTGTTCGTCTGCTGCTTTATCAGTATTACTCAGCAATTCAGGATCAATACCCGAATCTAACCATTTGATTATTTCAGCTTGACTAGCCTTTATGGCTGGTTGAGGTTTTTCTTGCATTATCTCGACTCCACACTGTTTAGTTAAAATTAATGATGTTTTTAAGGATAGTTAAAAGTAGTACTATCTGTATACCAAGGAATATGTATACTCCTGAAGATGTCATCTTGTCAAACTTTATAAGTAATTATTTTGTGATCTATGTCATATTGACTTATATTATATAAGTTAGTATTATTTAACGCGGTTTACAAAAATGAGCATAGTTGATCATGGTGAAAAAATTAAAGGACTAGAGAATAATCCAGGGACAGGATACCTTAATGCTTTAATTCATAGAGCTAAAGATGACTTTGAACGAAATTATTCATTATTAGCCAGCAGAGATCAAATTGACAATTTATCCTGGGATGATATTTATATTCAGCTATTAAGAAATAGTGGAGAGGAATTTAAAGCAGCAGATTTTATGTCTTGCAAATTTTTAAAATGGATTCTAGAGAGTATAAATAATCAAGATGGTAAGAATATTCATGTTCCAGCTTTTGATTGTTTTTATCAAAATGTCAATGACAGTCTAAGATATCATTTTAATTCATTGAATATTTATAATGGACATTATGATTGTGCATTATTTCCGGATATAGATTGGTCTAATCAACAAGCATATCAACAGTTTAGATTTGACAGTGGTAAGTTAGAAGAACTAGGTATCCTAAAAGATCCTGGTAGTTCTTTAGTTACACCAGTATCCTGCGGATATCTTTTCAATGATCAAGGACAGGAAATTAGTGGACTCGTTTACCAGTTTGGGACTATAGTTTAATAAGTCTTCCTGTAGGTTTTAATTAGTTTTAGTTTTTTTAGTTAATAATGACAGCTTAAATTGACTATAACGTTCCGCTGCCAATCTATTTAATTGTGGGTCTTCGTTTTTGTTGATGAATTTCATCTGCTGGGCTATTAAAGGATGAACTTCAGCTACTTTATCGTGCATCTCTTTAATTAATTTGCGATAACCTGGATGTCCTTGAGGAGATGTTCGTAATTCGTGAAGATGAAATGCTTCTCGCGCATTATAGGTTATTTTCCAACGCATTCTATGACCGAGTAAGGTAGCGTATTGTGCCTCTTCATAATATCCTTTGGATTGTAGATAGCTGTAAAGTTCAAGACTTAAATCGAAACATTTTTCAAATCTATCACTTAGTCCGGCATCTTCTACTAACTTGGGTATTTCATATCCATATCTTGGAGTTAATTTTTGCCATTGTAAGTCGTCAACTATACGATGACGTTGTAAATCACGAAATATGCCGTAGTCTGTAATTAAATCCCAGCTATAATGAATTTTTTCTAATGCTCTTCCTGGACGATGGCGGCGGTTTAATCTTTCTCCTGTATAGGTTTGAATAACTTGGACTTTTTCTTCGTAAGACCAACTATTTACTATTTCTTTAATTGTTTTTAGAGGTAGGTTGGTATACTCGTAAAGCATGTCAGCTACTAAATCGAGTTCATTACGTGGCCAGAAGTCAACCAAAGTTATACTTTCGCTGGATTGTGGTGGAAGATTAACATCAAGTAAGCTATTAGTTAACGATTGCATAGATTTATTAGTAGTTGCTCTATAAGCAGTAGTAGCACCTCCTCGATCGGGCTTATCTGCTCTTTCTAGAAACATTGGAATTATTTGACGAGCTTGCTTGAGTATTGCTTGGCCGGTTTGTTGGGCTTCTAGTGATGGATCACTTAATAAATGGATAATTAAACTTTCGATTGCTTGACCGGATGCAAATATGCCAACAGTAGATGTTGTGGCCACTGGCAATAGAGCCCTGACGGCATCACAGGCTTGGGCTCTTATTGCAGACTTAAAAGCACCATCTTTTTGTTCATTTTTTAAATCGCTCTTATTGGCTATATAATCTGTTAATTGATGAACTAGCTGTGAATAAATATTAAATATTTGATCAATAGTTTTTTGGTAATGTTTTTTTGTTTGACTATCTAAATTATCTGGCGTGAAATATTTGTATTGATCATTTTTATCTTTTTTATCAAAGTAAATATAGCGAGTCGATTGTTCTAAGTAAGAGGCTAGTCTACCCCATTCTAACTTTTTAGTTAATAAGTTAGAGGCTTGTTCTACAACTAAATGAATGCCTGCTAACTGTTGAACCGAGTCGTCTCCGTAAGCAGTGATAACTCTTTGCAATAAGCCTTTGTCTTTTTCTTGATTGTTAGCAAATTCATCTAATAAGATTAACCTCATATCATCTCCTCGACGACTGAGTCTGGCCATTGCCGCGGCTATTGTTGGAGGAGAGAGATAATTAGTAAATGCGTAGACATTGCCATCTACGTCAGTAACTGCTTGCTTTAAGTATTCTTTGCCTTGTTTGGTAATTGTAGTTTCTTTGCCAGACTTTATAAGATAGTTTATAGGTTCTAGTTTATCTTCTGATTTGGTTGGACTACTATTTTCTTTATTGGCTATTTCTATTATCGGAGGTTCGGTGTTGATCATTTCATCAATTTTTTGAAGATTATTAGATCTTGTTAGTGCCTTACGAATACTAAGTGTCTTAGATACTTGCTTCCATATTTCATCGGCCACGTATTCCATAGGTTTATTTGCAAAAATAATTGGCAACCCTCTTTGATTGGCTTCCCATAAATATCCTGAACGTACTCTTTCTAAGAATGCAGCGTCAAGATTATCGAAACGATCGCCTTCATTACGCTGAGCTAATCTTTGCATTAATAGCGATACTGGTGCATCTAAAATTATAGTCAGATCTGGTTCTATTCCATTAACAGCAAAATTAATAATTTGAGTAATGGTGTTGTAATCTGGCACGTCTCCTCGCCCATAATATTGTACAGCTAGTGTAGTTAAGTAATTACGATCTACTAAACAAATTACTCCTTGTTCAACACTTTGTTTAATTACCTGTAGGGATTGTGAGCGGGCAGCATTATATAGTAAAACTTCTGTATTAGTGTTCATTGGAAAGCTTGGATCTTGAGTCAGATTTCTGATCGCTCTGGCTGTTAGGTCGCTTTGAGAGTCGGGTTCTCTTAGGGTGCGTACAGGCAATCCTGCAGCTTGTAATTTTCTAGCCAATTCTTGTACCTGAGTAGTTTTACCGACTCCTTCAGGTCCTTCTAGGACTATATACTTGCCGTTATTCATAAATCATTCCATTAATTTTTTTAGGTAACGTTCTTTGATCTTTATAGGCTTTAGGCAGCATCATGTCTGGAGACCAAGTTTTGATAATAGTCTCAAGGTCGGTACCTTGTTGGTATTTGCCGCTAAATCCATTGTCTCTTCCTTGCCCGTAGTTACCCTCTACTTCTCCTGTTTGATGAAATATGGCCTGAGCTATTCTTTCACCAACTGGCAGTACTACTGTTTCTCTATTGTTCAAATTATATATCTCTAGTGTTAAACGATTAATATATCCAGGATCTACCCAGCCTGCGTCAAAACATACAGCGACACCGTTGCGTCCCCAACTTGATCGAGATTTTAATTCGTATGCTCCAGGTGGTTTGATACCGAAAAATTCGTGAGTATGAGCGAGTATACGTTCTCCGGGTTTTAGACTAATTACAGGATGTTCTGGAGGGATATTTTTCAATAAAGCCATGCCGTTTTGTTTGCACCAATCTTGATGTGCCATAGCTTTATATGGACCATCGAAGTATCTTTCTATATCTTCTTTATTGAATGGGTTATAAATAGTTCTTTCGTTCGTTTTCTCGATACGATAAAAGTAAAATCCTAAAGTTACATCTAAGCTAGCATGGGCTACATATTTAGGATCGTAAGGTAGGCATACGATATGACCTTCGTCTATGGCTTGACGTATTTGAATATTGCTATAGACCGACAACCTTTAATCCCTCAATTAATTAAGGCTATTTTACTCATTTAGTTGCTAAAAAAGCAAATGTAAAAACTACTACTACTCAACTCTTTTTTTGTATACAATGTCTTTAACAGATATTTATATGTTTCAAACAAGTATTTCAAATAAATTTAAAAATAATCAAAAAGTAACAACCCTCGTGATTAGTTTATTGGTTGGAGTTTATGGTTTTTTCTTAATTACTTCTACTCTATTTGAGCAGTTTAGAATTCATCATCTACGTTTTCTAAATAATTTTATTATCGATGTGCATTTACTTTTAGGTATTGGATTTGTTTATTTAAGTATTTTTTTGGCTAGAAAAAAACGCAATGCTTTAATTGTTGCTCTAATTGCCTTCGCTTTTTTGTTAGGTCAAGGTAGCAGTGAACTGTTTATTCATCCCTTAAAAGATCATCTAAATCCAAGTATTTTAATAAGATATTTAATACTACCTCTTTTAGTCATGATATTACTACTTCTATCTAGAGCTTCTTTTAAGGTTAAAAGTGACATACCAGCATTTAGGAACTCTATTAAATTGGCAGTTTTAGTTTTAGTTATCACACTGTTTTATGGAGTGGTTGGTTTCATGTTAATGGATCGATCCGATTTTCATCGTGAAATCAGTTTTATTAGCGCACTTCATCACACTATTGATCAATTTGATTTGACAACCTCAACCCTACATCCATACACCAAAAAAGCTAAACTGTTTATGGATTCGTTATCTTTTATAAGTGTTATTTCACTAGGATATTTGGCTGTTTCATTATTTTTGCCAGTCAAAGAACGATTGAGCGACCAGTCATTACAAAGAGAAAAAGTTTTAAGATTAATGGAAAAGTATTCGGCTCCCAGTGAAGATTTTTTTAAACTATGGCCACACGATAAACATTATTTTTTTTCTAGCAATGAAGATGCAGCCATAGCTTATACAGTTCGTCGAGGAGTAGCCTTAGTTTTGGCTGATCCTGTGGGTAATAAGGCTTCTTTTAAATCTCTTTTTAGTAATTTCCAACAAATGTGTTGGTCTAATGATTGGCAAGTATCCTTAATTCATATTGGCCAAAAATATACTAATTTTTATAAAGATATTGTCCCTAAATTGCAGTTAATTGGACAAGAGGCCATAGTAGATATTAATCATTTTATTGAAGTAACTGCTAAAAATAAGTATTTTCGGAATATTAAAAACAGATACATTAGAGAAAATTTCACTGTTGAGATCTTAGATCCTCCCCATCATCAAGCAATTGTTGATAGGTTGAAAGATATATCTAAAGAATGGTTAAGTAAACCCAATAGAACAGAACGAGGTTTCGTGATGGGTTATTTTACCGATAATTATATACAACAATGTCGTCTTGTTATAGCTCGCGATGCAGCACAGACTATTCAAGCTTTTATAAATCTAGTACCATCTAGTAGTTTTAATAAACATGAAGTTACTTATGATATGTTACGGGCAACTAAAGATGCTCCGCCTAATATTAATGATTTTATGCTTTATGAATTAATATTATCTTTAAAGCAAATAGGATTGAAGCATCTAAATTTAGGACTAAGTCCTTTAGTTGGTTTAGATGAACAGACAGAACAAAATAGTCTAATTAGTAGTGTTCTTGGTTTTGCTTACGTTAATGGAGATCGTTTTTATTCTTTTAGTGGACTGCATCGTTTTAAAGATAAGTATGAGCCAGTTTGGAGTGATCGGTATATAGCTTACAAAAATGGAATAAGAGGATTTACCAAGACGCTTAACGGCCTCTTAGCCGCTATGAAAATTAGAGATTAAATATCTAATTTGATCGACGGACCCATTGAGGTCGATAAATAGGCGCTCATTATGTAGTTGTTTTTAAGGGAAGAGGGTTTATTGGCTTGAATACTGCCAAGTACGGCTTGCAAATTTTCTAATAATTGGTTTGGTTTAAAACTAACTTTACCTATTCCTAGGTGAATGATTCCATTACTGTCTACCCTATATTCTACTTTTCCAGTTTTAGATTCACTAATAGCTTTAATTATATCGTTTGTGACTGTTCCGCTTTTCGGATTGGGCATTAAGCCTCTTGGACCTAGGACTCGAGCAAACTTTCCCAGTTTAGGCATCATGTTGGGCGTAGACAAGAGTACATTAAAACTAAACTTTCCTGAATTTAATTCTTTGGTTATTTCTGTTTCCCCGGCTAAGTCTGCTCCAGAGTCTATAGCTTGTAGTCTATCGTTGTCATCAACAAAGGCTGCTATTCTGACTGATTTTCCAGTTCCGGCGGGAAGTATTACGCTATCACGAATATTTTGATCGGCTTGTTTAGGGTCAACTGATAATCTAATATGAAGTTCAACCGTAGCATCAAATTTCACAGGGTTAGTTTTTATTATTTCTTGAGTTGCTTGTTCAAGGCTGTACTTATGGTTTTTATAATCAGCTATATAATGTTTTAGATAGCTTTTCGAGTGACGCTGGAGGTGACTTCGAGGGGTGACTGGCTTAGTCTTTTTTTCTTCTTGGGCTGATATTTTTTTACTAATATTTTCTTGTTTTCTGGCTTCTTTTAGCTCTTTAGCTTGTTCAGCCTGTATTGCCTTGAGGCTGCGTTTGCCGGTCTTAGCTAATGGTTTTTTGAGACTAGTTGTAACAACATTTTTTTCAGTTTCTTTAACTTTTTCGATCGATATTTCTTGGTTGTTTATCTCTGCTTCTTTAGTGCTTTTCTTAGGCATAATTGTTTCCTTTCGTGGTACAAACGGCTTTTTGACCTCCCACAAATTATTTAATACTTTTTACGATATTAACTTTCTATTTCTACGCCCATGCTTCGGGCTGTACCTGCCACCATTTTCTTAACAGCTTGGATATCATTAGTATTCATATCTTTGGCTTTCTCTTCTGCTATTTTAGTCAGTTCTGCTTGAGATAACTTTTTAGATATTTTTTCACTATTTGGTCGGCCTGAACCTTTGTCTATTTTCAGGGCGTTTTTAATCCGATCGTCCGTAGGAGTAGAAACTACTCTAAAACTCATTGTTTTGTCTTCATATATTGTTATATGAACCGTTAGATCGCTACCTTGAAATTCTTTGGTCTGTTCGTTGAATGGGTTTATAAAATCCATCATATTGACCCCATATTGTCCCAGGGTACTGCCTACGGGTGGCGCTGCACTAGCCTGGCCTGCTTTAATTTTCATCTTTAAATTAGCTCGAATTGGTTTTACCGCCATATTTACTCCTGGATTCTCATTTAGTTTTAAAGTTTTAGAAGCTAGTTTTTAGTTGATTTGATAATCGAACTTGGTCGTAGTAACAGATTGACATACTATCAGGATTTAGTCTATTTAGCAAGTCCAATTATTATTGGTTCAGACTCTTTTTACTTGTAAGCTATCTAATTCAACAGGAGTTTCTCGTCCAAACATATTGACTAACACTTTTAATTTTCCTTTTTGAGCGTCTATTTCATTAATACTACCATCAAAACTTTTGAAGGGACCGTCAATAATGCTTACTACATCACCAATATTGTAATCAATTTTGTGCTTAGGTTGTTCAAGTCCCATACGTTTTTGAATTTTTTCGATTTCGTCTTGCTCTACGGGAGTAGGATCTGATCCACTGCCAACGAAACCGGTCACACTGGGAGTGTTTCTGACTATATACCAGGCATCTTCGCTGAGTTTCATTTGAACCAAAACGTATCCTTGAAATATGCGTTTTTCAACTACTCTTCTTTTGCCGTTCTTAATTTCAATCATTTTCTCTTTAGGAACTAAGACTTGAAAGATTTTATCTCCCATATCTAAACTGTCAGCTCTTTGTCGAATGCTTTCTGCTACTTTTTCTTCATAGCCGCTATATGTGTGAATAGCGTACCATTTTTTTGACGTATCATATCTTTTAGTTGTTAATGCCATAATTTTCTCCTAATGTTTACCGAGTAATATTACTTTAAACAAATCATTTAAGCCGTAATCTAATAATGCAACAAATGCGCCTATGACAATGGCAAAGGCCAATACTGCGTAAGTTAAGCGAATGGTTTCTTTACGATTAGGCCAGGTTACTAGTTTTATTTCTTTCCAACTGTTTCTAATATATTTAGGAACTATAATTAGCCCAATAAATTTTAAAATTTTAGCTATGATTCTAAATAGTTTATATTTCTTTAGGAAATTACCGATTTTGATAAATAATCTTTTAATAGCCTGCTTTAACTTACCAGGTTTTTTATCCTTAGCTATTATATTTTTTGATTGTTGGGCTTTTTCTCTTACAGATTGTGGCGGTTTTAATCGTCTTTTAGGCTTTGATTTATTTTCTGCCATAAACACTATCCCAAATTAATTTTATGAAATTAAAAAACCTACAATATCCTATTGTAGGCCAGTAAAGTCAAGTTTAACAATTAAAGACTTTAAACGCAAATCCAATTTATCCATTCTTTAATTCTGCTAATATATAACCATTAATGATTATTATTTTAAGTCTGGCAGTAATCTTTAGTGGATTTTTTGAATTATTCTTAAGATTGAAGTCAATATGGCCTAAACGAAAAATTTATGGATGGATAATTTTTTTAATTGTTTTGATGCTTAACGGTTGGTTACTTATAGCTTATGGTAATCGATTATGGGTTATATCTATATCTCTAGTTTCTCTCTATAGGCTATTTAATGTATATAGAATTACTAAAAGCAGAATTCAGTCTGAATATTTGCGATCTATAGTTAAATCTACTTCTATTAGATTGACGGTTTTTCAATTAGTGGTCATGATATCGGGTATATTGTTTAGTATCATTTTAAAAAATAATCAAGACCTATGGGATATTCTAGGGGCTATAAATTTTTTGTTGTCTTTTGGATTATTTATTACTATTCGTCGTCAACTAAAAATCAGTCAGCGTATTGCCTTGAGCACAATATTAATAGACAAGAAAGCACCAACCTTAACTGTTGCTATACCAGCACGCAATGAAAGCGATAGTTTAAATAATTGCTTAATATCCCTGCTCTCTTGTGACTATCCCAAGCTTGAAATTATGGTTTTAGATGATCAATCGACAACTCAACGAACCAGTGAAGTTATTCGTTCTTTTGCTCATCAAGGAGTTGTGTTTATTGCTGGAGCGCCTGTTAAAAAAGGTTGGTTAGCTAAGAATTGGGCTTACGAGCAGTTATTAGAAGCGGCTAACGGAGACATTATTTTATTTTGCGGTGCAGATACTAGATTTACAAAAGAATCTTTAAAATTTCTTGTCTCTTCACTAGTGAGTCGACATAAAAGCGTAATATCTATTTTGCCAAAAAACGATGTACCCCAGAGGATGTATAGTAGATTTTTTCAGCCCTTGCGTTATGCTTGGGAAGTTGCACTACCTAGGCGTAAATTGCAACGTCCTCCTGTACTTAGTACTTGTTGGTTGGCTAAACGATCTTATCTGGTTAGCAAAGGTGGATTTAAGGCTGTAACTAACCGAGTAGTGCCAGAAAGTTATTTCGCAAAACTATCAACTGAAGAAGACGGCTATAGCTTTTCGGCTTATGATGGTGTTCTGAGTAATAAACCTCTGGCCGATTTAGTTGAAACGGCACTAAGACTACGTTATCCACAGCTACGCAGACGACCAGAACTAGTAGCATTAATTACTATGATTGAACTTTGGTTTATGGTCTCTATACTAGCTTTATTTATCTATGGAATTATTATCTTTCAACCATTTTTGTTTATTTTATCTCTAATTTCGATAATAATTTACAGCTATGTATTTGGCACGATCGCTAAAATTACCTATAGACAAAAAGTTCACTTTAGTTATGTTTTCTGGCCATTTTATATTGTCTTAGATATTTATTTAATGCATTTATCAATGTTTAAATATGAATTTGGGGAAGTGTTATGGAAGGGGCGTAGCGTCGTTTCCACGGTTATGGATAATTAGCTATTTAGTCAGACTTATGGTTGTAATTATTAGGATATATTAGTTTTCAGATTGGGCATAAAAATAGTGAATTTAGAACCCTTATTCAATTGACTAGAAAAAGAAATATCAGCATGAGTAATACGTGCTAGTTTCATAGTTACATATAGACCTAGGCCAGTGCCGTTTACTTGTCTAGTACGGTAATCATCAGATCTAAAAAATTTATCAAAGATTTTTTCTTGATCAATTTTGCTAATCCCTATACCGCTATCAGATACGCTTAATTCGACACCTTGTTTTTTTTGTTTGGCAGTAATAGTTATATGGCCTTTATTGGTGTATTTAATAGCATTAGTTATAAAATTTTGAAGAATTTCTCTGGTGTATAGTTTAGATGATTGTAATAGTTCAAGGTTAGGGTCGATATCTGTATTTATTTTCAATCCCTTTATTTGTGCATCGTGCTGATAGTTTTTAGCTAAATCATTAATTAGATCAGGAATGTTAATTGGTTCTACTTCGAGAGTTAACTTACCTCTTTCTGCTCGACTAAGAGTGGAAAGATCATTAATCATGTCGGCCAGATACAATACTTGATTATGGGCTTCTTTTAGGGCTTGTTTAATCATCGGATCGGCATTATTTTTGTCAGCAATTAATTGAGCATTAGATATATTACCTTCTGCGATAGTAATTGGCGTTCTTAGCTCGTGCGAAACAACACTTATAAATTCGTCTCTTTCTTCTTCTAGAGATTTTTCTAATGTAATATCTCGTAATAATAATACGTAACCTTCTTGAGAGGATTTGCCATAACCTAAATGAACTGGAGCAATGTTTAGATATAAATTAGAAAAACTACCGTCTTTATAGGCCAGACGTAAATCTCTATTTGTTGTTGGTATTGTGGTTTGTTGAATTAATGATCCAATATCTACGGGTTGATTGTTTTTATCTATTGGTTGTAATAAATTGCTGAGGTAATCACCTTCTTTTATATTGTTGACATCTAATATATTGAGAGCCGCTCCATTAAATAAAACTACTCTAACATTTTTGTCTAAAGCTATGACTCCATCTGCCATACTGTTGATCAAGCTGATCAGCCGACTATATGCTAAGTTTTCGGAAGTAATGTTGTTTGGTTGAGCGGTGTCCATGGTCTAATTTATTTTGCCTAATTTTATTGTAACTGAGGTCTTTAAATAACACTACTCATGTTGATATTATGCTGGGGTGATATTTGTTTAATAGTTTTTTTAATTGCCGAGCTTCAGGTTTAATTGTTTCTAAGGAATTCCAAAACTCTAAACTATGATTTAAATGTTTAGTATGGGTGAGCTCATGGATTATGACGTAATCTATTAGTTCCCATGGTAGTTGGATTAAAAATAAGTTTAGAACAATTGATTTGTTTTGATCACAACTACCCCAGCGTCGAGTTAGTTGCTTAATTTGGATATCGCGGTAAGGTAATAGATAAGTTTTAGAAAGAATATCTAATCTTTGAGGCAGCAAGCTTTGTGCTTGTTGCCTCAAGGCCTTAATTGATGCTTTAGTTGCTACTGACTGAACTTGTTTATCCGAGAAGTCTAAACTGTCAGGATGGGAGATAATAATCTGATTATTAATGATCCTAGACTTTGTTTTTGATATATTGGGCATTTTTTTAAAATAAATACGATGAGCTCGACCGATTGTTTGATTATTTCTTATTGCTTGAGTAAGTGGTCTTTTTTTATTAATCCAGCTACTTTTGCTTTTAACAAACTCTAACCCTGATTGATAAGTCGCCCAAGTAGGAATAGACACACTAATAATGCCAGATGAGCTAATTGTTAGATGGATATGACGATTAGATGACCTTCGGGTGATTTTAATAGTCCCTAGCTGATCTAATTCGTATATTTTGCTTGCTATTTTTTGCTGCCTTGTTTAAATAATTTTATCTGATTTTTGTTTAACGAATTAATATATTTCGCCTACGTCCTAAATCTACTCGTCCAGCTTGTGGATTAGGTATTCTATTGACTAGTTCCGGTTTAGCAACTCCTGAACTCATTTCATCGATTTGGATTACGTTCATATCATGTAATTTTTTCATAATTGCACTGAGCTGAGTATTAAATACGTGTTTACCGCTTATAACTACATAATTATCAACCATAGTTGGATTTTGCATATGACTACTGATGGAATTGAAAGTTGTCTGATCAAGAACTGGTGCATAACGATCATCGGCTTTACGACGATCTCTTTTTTGGGTTCTTTCAAAGGCTGAATCGGCATCTATTTGCAGCCAGATTACTAGAGATTTAGCTTGAGCTCTACGAGCCATTTCTCTTAATGAATGACGCTGGGCTGCTCTTAAGGCATTAGTATCATAGATAACACTTATTCCTGAACTTAAGAATTCTTCAGTCATATAGTCCATTAATTGAGTAATTGTGGCTGTTTCTTGTTTGTCATATAGAGGTTTTTCAAACAATTCATATCTAATTCTGTCTCCTTGAACATGAGCGGCTTGAATGTGATTAGATAATTGTCTGGCCACATAGCTTTTGCCTGCTCCCGGGTATCCATATAACATAATTAAGAGAGGTGTATTGGGCACAATTTTCATCATAGTTACTTAAGTTATAGCAGATATTGACCTTTCTGAAAAGGTTTGGCACACATTTCTTATTTTAAATATGTATTTTAATTATTTCTTGTATAAACTTTTTGCTGTAAGCTATAAATAATTGACATTAAAGGGGAGTAGCTCAGTTGGTAGAGCACCGGTCTCCAAAACCGGGTGTCGCAGGTTCAAATCCTGTCTCCCCTGCCAAGATGTTATTTGTAAAACAATCAATAGAAACAACAGATTAAGACGTTAGTAGAAAAAATAATTTAACTGTTGTGCTTATGGCTTTTTTTGGATAAAATAGTTATGAGAATTAATTATATTAAGAAAAAAACATAGATATAGATAAATGAAAGTGTTAATGCTCGGTTGGGAATTACCACCGCATAATAGCGGAGGATTAGGGGTCGCTTGCTATCAATTAGCTGAGGCATTATCTAAAAACGACGTAGATTTAGAATTTATCCTACCTTATCAAGCAGAGCATAGTATTAACTTTATGAAAGTTACAGCTGCTAGGCCGGCTGGAGTACTGGAGATAATTCAATCAGGTATAGCTTACGACAGTTATAAATATATTTATAGAGATGGTCGCGAGGAATGGAAAGATATTTATTCTCAAGCTAGATTTTATGAAGAAGCTGTGGCTAATATGGCCGAGCGTTTATCCTTTGATATCGTCCATGCTCATGATTGGTTAACTTTTAGGGCGGCTCTAAAAATAAAAGCATCTAAGAATTGTCCAATTGTCCTTCACGTCCATTCTGTTGAATCAGATAGAGCTGGAGGTCGACGAGGTAACCCCTTGGTATGTGAAATCGAAGAGACGGCTATGCTCGAAGCTGATACTATTATAGCTGTCAGTGAGTTAACCAAAAAAGCTATTGTACGTGATTATCATATACCGGAAGATAAGATAGAGGTTGTCTATAATAGCATAGACCAGACTCAACTTCAGCCAATTGATGGTAATAATGCTTACCATTATTTAATGCAATTAAAAGCTAATAATTACAAAATAGTTACTAATGTTGGTCGGTTAACAATTCAAAAAGGACTAACTAATTTATTGTATGCAGCTAAAGAAGTAGTGGCTCGTATGCCTAAAACTATTTTTTTGATAGTTGGTAGCGGAGATCAATATCAAGAATTAATTACTCTTTCTGCCGATCTGGGTATTGGTGCTAATGTTATTTTTGTTGGTTTTCAAAGAGGTAAAGAATGGAGAGATTCGTTTGATATAGCTGATTTATTTGTTATGCCTTCGGTTTCAGAACCATTTGGTTTAACTCCCCTAGAAGCTGGCTTTTATGGTGTTCCATCTATTATCAGCAAACAAGCTGGAGTGAGTGAAGTTTTCAAGAGTTGTCTTAAGGTAGATTTTTGGGATGTTAATGAGATGGCTAATAAAATAGTCGGTTTATTAAGCAATCGGTCTTTAAGTGATGTTTTAAAGCAAGAGATATCTAATGAATTAACAACCGTTAGCTGGGATGTTTCGGCTAATAAAATTAAATCTTTATATGAGCGCCATCTATTAGGAGCTACGGCATGAAGTCGATAATTTTATACCTTCATGTCCATCAGCCATACAGGATAAGACACTACACTATATTTGATAGTGGAATTAAACATGATTATTTCGACGCTAACAGGGAATCAAATGAAAATAACCAAAAAATCTTAGCTAAAGTAGCTGAAAAAAGCTATTTACCCACTAATAAAAAATTATTGGCTCTGTTAAACCAATATCCTCAGTTTAAGCTGAATTTATCAATGTCTGGTGTTTTGCTAGAACAACTGGAAAAATGGCAACCGAAAGCACTAGATTCCTTTAAACGACTTATACAGACCGGCAGGGTTGAAATAGTAGCTGAAACTTATCATCATAGTTTGGCTTTCTTCTATTCATTAAATGAATTTGAGACTCAAGTTAAAATGCATAAAGAAATTATTAAACGTCTTTTTGATCAAGAGCCAAGGGTTTTTCGTAATACTGAACTAGCCTATAACAATGATGTAGCTGCTTGGGCTCAAGCTGCTGGATATAAAGCTATTATTACAGAAGGATGGGACCCTGTATTGGGATGGCGCAGTCCAAACTATGTTTATAAGCCAATTTCTGCATCAAATATTAAGCTATTTCTTAAGAATTATCATTTAAGTGATGATATTGCCTTTCGTTTTGGCGATCACCATTGGTCAGAATATCCTCTTACTGCCGATAAGTTTTCTCATTGGTTGAGTGAAGATCATGACTCTACTAATTACAACTTATTTATGGATTACGAAACTTTTGGCGAGCACCAATGGAAGGAATCAGGAATTTTTGATTTCTTGACTGCTTTACCTAAAGAGTGGTTAAAAACTAAGAATCATCATTTCATGACCCTAAGTGAGGCCAGCGATAAGATCGATGCTGTTGGAGAAGTAGATGTTCTAAATACTATTACCTGGGCGGATACTGAACGTGATTTAAGTGCTTGGATAGGTAATTCAATGCAACAACAAGCTATTCAGGCACTCTATAGCCTAGAGCAGCCTCTACTAGATTTGAATGATTGGTCGTTAATTGAAGATTGGCGTAAGCTACAAACATCAGACCATTTTTATTATATGTGTGTTAAATGGTTTAACGATGGGGATATTCATGCTTATTTTAGTCCTTATGAGACTCCC
>JAJZWH010000072.1 GCA_021846765.1 bacterium
GTGGGAGCAGATAGGGGGTAGCAGCAAAATACCTAACTAACAGATAAAGCAAAGCCCAAATCATTAATAATAGCGGTTCTGACTTCTCGGACTGCGGTGTACCAATACAATTGGTTTGACAACTATTGCTGAGTTACGTACAATGTACGTATGAACTATATCACAACAAATCTCACAACGTCTGGTAATAGTGTTGCCGTACGCTTACCAAAAGAGTTACTACGCATGAGTGGCTTAACTAAAAAAGTTAGTCTTCAAGCAAAAAATGGCCAAATTATTATTAGTAATGCACCAAACCCTAGGCATGGCTGGGAAAATCAAATTGAGAAAGAGCTAAAAACTCACGGTAGACTGTCTATGGTAGATGATTACGGAGATATGTCTCAAGAAATTGATGTAACTCTTCCAGACGGATTAAGAGAGTAAGCACATGAAGCAATTTACGCTGTATTGGTGTAACCTAGAGCCTACTTTTGGGCATCAAATAAAAAAGACTAGGCCTTGCGTGATTATATCGCCCGATGAGATGAATGATTTGCTAGGAACAGTAATTGTAGCTCCTTTAACTAGCAACTTAAGACGGTTTCCATTCTACTTGCCGGTGGAATATAACAATCATGAGGGTGCGATTGCTTGCGACCAAATTAAAACCATAGATAAACGAAGGGTTGGAGAAGAGTTTGGAGTACTAACAAAAAAGGATGCTAAGGCCGTTAGTTCAATTCTTGTAGCTATGTTTCAGGCTAATCTCTAGGCGTTTTAATTATATTGTTCTAAACCCAGTACCATAGTGACTATGGTAGGTTGTCGGTTGTGTTCTATTTCTGCTTGGTCAATATTTCTGAGAACCTATCTACTTTTTTGTTATTCCACTCAACTTTTTCTAGCCAACTCTTTAGGGGGCGAACAAACACTATATTATTTCTGTATTGAGCTTCATAAATTACACAAATACTGTCGTCGGCTTCCATAACTGCTAGTTTTATCTTCCTCCTTGAATAGAAGTTGTTGACCACTAAGTTTCCGCTTTTCAGCCAGAGCTATTAGTAGTTTTAACTCTTTTCCGTTATGAGCACTACCAATATGTTCAATATTGGTAATCTTCCCGTGGTGCTTAGTGACAACCTGAACAGCTGTAGCTCCAGAAGCTGTTTTAACTTTACGGATAAAAGACATAATCTAATTATCTATTAGTTACCTAAAAATGGCTACGTCTAAGAGGTTAGTGTGTCAGATGTTGTGATGTGTGTCGAAGTCAGGAGGAATTTAGTCTCTAATATATCCTTCAGATTAGTTTTGATATTATTATAGGTTTGAGTCCTATTTCGTCCAACAGATTGAAATAGTTTCTAGTCCTATCTGCTCTTTCTAAGAGTTAAAAAGCAATTCATCTGCAGCAATCATTGACTCGGCAATAAACGTTTGTAGGGGTATTAAATCATCGTTGATTTGAGCAAGCTCAAGATACTTATAATAGGCATATTTTCTTTCCTTAAGCACTATAGGTGGCACAAAGCCAGCTTGAAGGGCTTGCGCAAGCGTCAGGAGACGACCAACACGACCGTTACCATCGCTAAAAGGATGTATTTTTTCAAATGTAGCGTGTGTTGTTGACAGTAGAGTAACTAAATCTTCAGAGGGCTTCCTAAAACCAGTGATTAGTTCTTTCATAAGTTCTGGTACTCTTAGAAAGTTAGCGACCGTAACATGAGCACCCACTATACGAACACTGTGGTTACGATACTGACCAGCATTTGTAATAATTCCATTCATAAGGCGAAGATGTAAGCCTTTTATAAGATTTTCGTTAATTGCAAAATCTTTATTCTCCAATTCTGCTAGAATCCACAGTAATGCTGCTCTATGATTACGGGCTTCGGCCTGTTCAACCTGAGTTCGGTTTGTAAGGACCTTGTTGTTAAACAAGACTTCTTTGGTGTCATCTAATGTCATAGTACTGCCTTCAATGGTATTGGTGTGATAGGTAAGGTTTAGGATTAAACTATTTAAAACCTCCTCACTACCAACTATTTCTCGTGCTGTAGTCTTTAGCTGTTTAACGTTTGCTTTTAATTCAGTTAAGGCTCCAATATCTAAGCTATCTGCACCTAAAATCTTAAAATAAAGTATTCTAATAGCTTCAGTAGCCCTTTTGCGAGGTTTAGCTCTTTTATTAAGCCATGCATTAATAGTTACAAAGGATACATTCAATCGCCTAGCTAGCTCTTCCTGAGACCAGCCACTTGCTTTTAGTATCTCCTTTAGTCGACCTGAACTGTTCATAACTTTATAAGTATATCAAAACATTATAAAGTTTACAAGCTTATATTTGTGGTTAAATCTTGGGCTATAGAGCTTCTTACTTCTCGGACTGCACTGTACCACATAGTAATTTAGTCTCTAATACATCTTTTGGTCTGGTTATTATATTTTAGTAGTCTTTATTTAACTATTAACAAAACTGATTAGATTTAGTTCTAGTTTTTCTTGCTTAGTGCTAAAAGCGTGCTTGACATAGATGCCAATTGTATATACAATAATATATATTATGGCAACCTCTACAGCTACAGTTATAAAAACCGGAAACTCTTACGCTTTAAGGGTACCTAAAGTTTATGCAGAACGAAATGGACTTATACCGGGCACAAAGGTTACTTTACCAGACCCACAAATCTCGGGAGGAACGTTAGCCGACCTTCAAGCTATAATTCGAACCTCTAATAGTAATAGCAAGGGTCGTATAAACTCTTGGGATAAAATAACTGACCCAACTGAATGGCAGCGAACAGAACGTAATGGCTGGAAATGAGACATTAAAATGAACCGAGTAGTTGTCGATACTAACGTACTAATAGGTTGGTATAAGATTGGTACTATTCATCATGCAGACTTGAATAACATAGCCCCTATTTTCTCTATCATTACTAAAATTGAAGCGTTAGGCTTTCGTCAAATTACAGACAAAGAAGCAACCTCCATTAACAAGATGTTGGGTACGGGAGAGCTAATTTATATAGACAGTAATATAGCTCAACAAACTATAATTTTACGTCAAAAATTCAGAATTAAGACTCCTGATGCAATTATTGCCTCTACTGCTTTAGTTAATAACGCAGAGCTATGGACAGCTAATATATCAGACTTCGCTAGTATTGAGGGGTTAAAGCTTCACAATCCTCTAAAATAGAGTTTCTGACATCTCGGACTGCGCTGTACCACACAGGAATTTAGGCTCTAATACAGTTCTCAGATTAGTTCTGATATTTTCGAAGTTTTTGAATCCCGCTTT
>JAJZWH010000015.1 GCA_021846765.1 bacterium
GCCATAAGAGAGTTTAGGGTTACTACTTGTGACATTAATAAGTTCATTGACTGGGTATTAAAGGTGGCTGGCGTAGATAACGAAAAGATATTGTTTGCCATTGAAGGTACATCATCATATGGAGAGACTTTAACCCAAGAGCTATTAAAACGTGAGCTTGAGGTTACGGAGGTTAAGCCACCAAAAACAAAGAGCCGTGGTGGAGACGGTAAAACAGACCAGATAGACTCAGAGTTAGCCGCTCTTAATATATTAAGATTACCGCTCAATAAGTTAACTAAGCCTAGGCTCGGTGAAAAACGTAAAACATTACGGGTCATACTCGCTTCTCGACGTATGCTGATTGCCCAACAGACGATGAACAAGAACGCCCTAATTGCTCTCCTGCGTAGTGAATACATAGGCATTGACGCCAGAAAGCCACTCACACCTGCTGATTATTGCACTATTGCCAGATGGAAGTTAAAAGACACCGACAATTACTACTACATTAAGTGGGAGGCTAAAAGAATTGCTAAGGCCGTAGTAGTTTTAGCTGAAGAGCTTGCAAGTAACAAACAGAGGCTTTATGACGTTGTCAGTGTCATAGCACCAGATTTACTTAATGAGACTGGCATAGGGCCAGTTACCCTAGCTCAGGTTTTGTGTGCCTATTCACATAAAGGTAGAGTTTGTTCAGCCGAAGCCTTTGCTTCACTAGCCGGGGCAACACCGATACCAGCATCATCTGGCAATACTAACCATTTTAGACTGAATCACTATGGAGATAGGCAGCTAAACCATGCATTGAATGTTATTGCTTTAATTCGTATGAGGATTGATACAACCACAAAAGTATATGTTAAAAAACGATTGGAGCAAGGATTAAGTCAACGAGATATTAGAAGATCACTTAAACGTTATATCGCTAGAAGCCTGTACAGAAAATTGGAAGCCTGTAATATTACGGCTAAAATTTAGTTAAATTTTAGTGTTGCTATTCATTACAAAAGGGTCAGCAAAATTAGAAATGAGCGAAAACAAAAAATGCCAGCAGAATAACTTACCTCTAGGCGCCGAATATTGTAAACATCGACCCGAGCTTGATGCCCCAGGAAATATTAATAAAGCATTACATGGGGAGAGTAGGACATTACTAAATAACAAACAACCTTCAGAGAGAGGGGTTGCGGGCCACAAGCAAACGGTTGGCCATCAAGGAACAATCCCACCCGAGGATTTGATACCGATTTATGCATATGTACAAAATAACGCATATGTAAATCCTAGTGTTGAGGTATCCAGTATACTAACTGAATTAAAGAAATTTTACGAATTACTAGATTATGAAAGACAGCTAAGGGACAGTGAAAAATTTGAAAAAACACACCGACAGAAAGCCGCAAATCCAACAGTTTCAATACCTTAACTTATATAATAAAGAGCTGATACTTCTTCGTTTACCTTAGCACTACATAAAAAGTTCCATAATCTATCTGAGAAAAACTTAAATTCAAACCTACAGAAGAAAACAAGATCCCTATATCTTTAAAAATCCATGAATTATATATAAATTTGTTGACTTGACTCTTCGAATTTGATATTTTAATGCTATGAAATACGTAAAACGGCTCATTGAACCTTATATAAGGCAAACTCTGTTAGACAATAAGATTGCTGTTATATATGGCCCCCGTCAGGTGGGTAAGACAACACTAGCACAACACTTAGCCAGCGAAGTCGAATCTGACTATAAATATTTAAACTGTGATGAACCAGACGTAGCTTTTGCTCTAACCAATAAAACATCTACTGAGCTCAAGCAATTTATTGGCTCGTGCAAAATAATCGTTATCGATGAAGCACAACGTGTCAAAAACATAGGCATAACTTTAAAATTACTAGCGGACACATATACTGAGCTTAAAATTATAGCAACTGGTTCTTCGAGTTTTGAGCTTGCTAATGCTATCAATGAGCCATTGACCGGCAGGGCCTACTTCTTTACTATGTGGCCCTTGGCTTTGAGCGAGATAAGCAGCAACCAGTTGGAGCAACAACGACTGATTGAGTCATTGCTCATTTATGGTAGTTATCCTGTAGTGGTTCTACACGAAGTTAAGGATATCACTCGCTACTTAGGTGACGTGACATCAAATTATCTGTATAAAGATTTATTGAGTCATGGTGTAATTCGTAGCGAGTCGGTGCTAGTCTCCCTCTTAAAAGCATTAGCCTTACAAGCCAGTGGTGAGGTGAGCTTGTCGGAACTTTCCCGAACGGTTGGGGTAGACGTTACGACCATCAAACGTCTAATGGATTTACTTGAAAAAGCCTTTATTATCCACAGATTAACGCCGCTTTCAAAAAACCCACGTAGCAGTATACGTAAACTGAACAAGGTCTATTTTACGGATCTGGGCGTACGAAACTATCTAATCGGTAATTTAAACTCGACTAATCTACGCAGCGATAACGGCGCCCTGTGGGAGAATTTCTGCGTCAATGAACTGCGCAAACAGACTCAACCACTAGCCGACCCTATAAACGACTATTTCTGGCGCAACTACGCTGGCGCAGAGGTGGACTACATTCAGCAAAAAGCCGATCAGCTATATCCATATGAATGCAAGTGGGGTAATAAAAAATCTCATCTACCAAAAGCCTTTACCGATGATTTTACTGCTCAGTCACTACAAGTGGTCTCACCGAGCAACTTTTCTTCACTAATTCCGAAATCAATTGATTCGCAGTAGGGAAGTACAGTTTAAAAACTAAATAGCTCCAAAAAAAAAGGAGTTCTCCAGTAACTACTGACTAACCGTGGCCAGATTATGAAGATTCAACAGAAAGTTATCTTTGTCCCGGTTGTAGAGCGATTGGCAGACAGATAGTAATACTTCCATAGTACGAGCACCATTCATAGTTTTAACGCCAAAGCTTTTCTTGCGCTTAATGACTAATTTTCTTAAGGCTCGTTCAGCCTTGTTGTTGTCGGCCGGTATGCCGTCAACACTCAGGCACAAGAACAAACAGTCCTGGTATTCTAAGATACCGGCTTTTAGATCTTTGAGCTTTTTGGGATCAAGTTTATGAGGGGTACATAACTGCTTAATCTGGGCCAGTAGATCAGCTGTTTGTCCCTGGCGTTTACTGGTCACAAATGGTTCTTCTCTGTACTTCCTAATGGCAGCATAGATTGCAGCCAGTTCATCATAGAACTCACTAACATGGTTGAGCTTGGCTTTACCTAAACATTCGAGATGGGTGATGTCTCTGGCTGTACGATGCAGATGAGCCCAACAGATCTGGTGATGGTTCTCAACGAATAGGTGTTTGTAGGCACCATAACGATCGGTAATGCCAATGTGCGCATAGTCGTCGCCGATTAGCTTTTCGGAATTACCTTTACCTCGAGAGTCAGCCAGCTTAAATACGACGTCATTAGTAACAGCACTGACCATCACATGGGCATAGCCACCGCCTTGTTCGGATTGGATCGGGCATGATGTTTCATCCATATGAGCCGGACCGGCTCTAACGCTGGTTTTAAGCTTCTGGTAGGTTGGTAAGTAGTTTTTGCCTCTGTCGGCCAATATGTGGGCAATTTCGCCGGAGTTAACTGGAAACTTATACAATTGCCAGAGAATATCTACCGTTTGGCTGTAGGTCAGATCAGCTTGGATTACCAAATAGACAATAAGAGAGCGTACATTAGGACCAATAGTCGTAATCTGACCCCGCAGATCCTTGGCGCTGGAGTACTGGCCGCATCTGGTGCACCAGCCAGTTTCAATTGTGTGTTCGGTAACCTTTTTATGATCTATCCGTGGATCTAGGGCGGCTAACTCAATATCTTCTTCATAGCGGATAGCCTCAGATTTATCTGTCAGTTCATGACCGCAGCGGTGACAGTTGTTAGCGAGATGATGTTCGTAGTCAGTAATGGCACTGGCTGGAGGCAAAGGCCGGCGGTAGGAATCGTTAGACCGGGTCTGCTTAATAACTGCCGGTTTAGCCTTGGCGGGCAAGCCGCTTTTCGGTTTACGTCCGAATACCATAGTTTGCAGTTCGGCTATTTGCGCTGCTTGGGTTTCAATGATCGATTCAAAGTATGTACGTTGGTCAGCTAGTTCAGCCTTTAGTTGTTTGTTTTCGGCCCTAAGTTGAGCCTTGGTCTGCTGATCCTGAGCATGTAGTTTTTCCAGGTTGGTCAGGCGGACTAATCGCCTGCTTATTTCATCTTCAGATAGTTTTAGCACTTGTTTTTGTTTTTAGATAACCTAAAACCAGTTTACCATGCCACGGTTAGTCAGTAGTTACGTTCTCCATAGTACTATAGTTTTTGATATATAAAGAGTAGTTGACCAAAAGTTCCAAAGTTTTGAGCTTTCCAGAAGTAGTTTTACTGTTCCAGACTAAGGATAGGTAGATTATAAACAGACTCTTGCTCCAAAACAAGAATGTCTGTCCAGCCCTTGACACATCTTTCGTTCTCTTTGGGCTTTTAACAAAGTTACCTGATATATCTGGCGGAAGGGGTGGGATTCGAACCCACGGTACCGTTGCCGGCACGATGGTTTTCAAGACCATTTCCTTAAACCGCTCGGACACCCTTCCAAGGCACGGCTAAAATTATACCAGCCTAGGGGTAAAATCTGAAAAGATAAGACTGTTGTGATTATTGTGTTGTCAATATAGATACATATCGTTGCTTATCTTAAAAGAACTAGGTTATACTAAAAATAAGATAAAAACGCAAGATTACCTAAAAAAGTAAATCTAACGGAGGGTAACAAATCTATGGCACGCCGAAATCACGACGATGACCTATTATTAGAAGAAGAAGATGAGCTAACAGCCGCCTTCTTAGGTGACGATGACACGGTGGATGCAGCTTCACAGGACAACAACCAGCAACAAGCTGTAGTTAACGCTACAGATGATCAATGGGACGAAGATGAAGCCGTTCCAGGTCAGTTGGCAGTAGATGTCTATGAAACAAAAGAGACTCTAGTAGTTAAAGCTAGAACCGCAGGAGTCAATAAGAATGAGCTAGATGTCAGTATTTCTGACAATCAACTAACGATTCGGGGAACGCTAAGCGCAGGAACTGAAGATGACGTTGAGAACTATTTCTTACAGGAATGCTATTGGGGTGAATTTTCACGAACCATCGCCCTGCCGGTTCCAGTTAAAGAAGAAGAAATTGAAGCGGTGTTAAAAGACGGAGTGCTAACCATTAGCTTCGGCAAAGTTAAACAAGACACTGTTAAAAGAATTCAAGTTCTTTAGCAAACAATAGTTTATTAAGAAAAAGTCCCCTCTTATTAAGTTGAGGGGATTTTATTATATTTTGCTATTAAACCAATAAATATATATTCGTAGAATATGCAATCGCATCTTTATCAAAAGAATCTTATAAAGCCAGCAGGACTTGCTCCAGCAGAGGAATTAGATATACTCGTAGAGCTGTTAAGAACCCAGTGTACTATTACTTGGGCTAGGGCCACTATAACCAATCCAACAACAGCATAAATTAAGGTGTTCTTAGCATTAGAAACGCTTCCGCTTTCACCGCCAGAAGTGATATACCTAAATCCGCCGTAAATTAAGAATATTACCGCAACAACTCCCACCACAACAGACAGTATGTTGACCACTTCTCTAGCAACGTTTCCAATACCTGTAGTTATGGTAGTTTGGCCACCACACGACTGAGAACTACCAGTAGCCGAATTTATGCCGGTATTGATGTTGGTTTGAATGCTGTTACTACACTGAGCAAAAGTAGCTACAGGCAACAAAGCCGGCAAGCTAAAAGTAAACAAGGTGGCTATGATCATTATGTAGTTTTTTAGTGTTCTGGACATTTAAATTTATACCTTTCTGGATATTTTTATTCTGTTTAGTATTATACTACCACCCAGGAAGAGAAAATCAATGATAATTAATTTGTTTATGCTTATTTTAACAATTTATAGTATAAAAATTATCCAGCTATATGAGAACTAGAATTTAAGACCCACCTTACTAAAACTTGAGCTAAAGCAGCCAACACTAAACCCAAAATAGCGTATATTAACATCTTTTTAGAACTTTCTACAGAACTACTGTTACCACCAGAAGTTGCAAACCTAATTCCACTAATAATAATCATAACAACAGCTACAACACCTATGATATAACTTAAAATACTAACCCCAGTAGATATAATATTAGTTACGCCAGACCCTCCACTTGCACAGTCCTGAGAAGTGCCCAGTTCAGAAATGCCACTACAAGCGCTACATTGCGCGGCCGAAAAGCCACCACCGCACTGACTAGACGGAGCAGCCAAAGCTGTGTTTTGAAAAAGAAAACCCGTACTTCCAAAAAAGATTAGAGTAAATAATAATATTTTCTTCATATATTAAGTTTATATTACTCTATTTTATTTAATACAAAAACAACCAGTAATTGAGCAAAGACAACCACCACTATGCCTATGCCCGCAGCCAAAATACCGTTCCTGGCTTCATTAACTGTTTTAGAGTCTCCACCACTAATAACCATCCTGAAACCACTTATTATAATAATGATAACCGCCGCTACCCCAACTATGTAACTTATTATATTAATCGCATCTTTTATTATGCGTACTACTATATTACTAGATGAAGTTGTTTGTTTTTGGACGTCCGAACATACAACAGTGTTTGCTGCTAATTGTCCGGAATCACACGCATGTATAAAATCTCCACTAGATGAACTATAATTAGCAACCTTATTAAGTATCGGATTGGCCGAAACTACCCTCAAACTAATACCAAAGAATACCAACACAGTGGTTAATGCTAAAATAAATTTATAAGTTATAATTTTATCCATACTATATATAGCCCAGTAAAAATGTAACAATCGCTTCAGCACTAATAGCTATAACCAAACCTATAACTGCATATATAATAGTATTTTTAGCTTTTCCCATCTCTTCAGGATTACCTCCAGATATAGTATATTTTAGACCGCCAATGACAACAAACAATACCGCAACAGCCCCCAAAACCATAAAGAACACTTGTAAAATAATATGGAGTTCACTCGAAGATGCATTAACGGTAGGCAAGCCTGTTGATTGACAATAACTAGCATTGTTAGGATATAGAGTTATTTGACTGCCCCTGCAGGTAGCGGTTGAGAAAAAATGTAAAATTTTATTATTCATTATGCCCCCAAACTATGAGCTACAAATGTTATCAATAAAGAGGCAGAAATAGCTATTACCAATCCAACTACTGAATAGATAAGCGTTTCCCTGGCTTTTGCAATTTCTTGTGGATTACCTCGACTGGCTGTTATTTTAACACCCCCAACGATTACCATTATCACTGCGATAATAGCAGCCAATCGCAACAATATGTTAATTACTGCGGCTACAATCAACCAAATATCGTTTATATTTGTTAGCTGAGGCGTGCATAAACCAGTTACTGGATCAGTAGTACTAGGTAGATAGGAGTACCAAGTCGGGAATCCATAAAAACTTTTACCGGTACAGCTCGCAGCGAATATATTAAAAATTTCCATCTAAATTATTGTCCAAATAATCCACTAGGAATTAAATAATTAATTATTGCATACGCAAGTACAAATATAACCAAAGCAACTATTGTACTTTGGATTCTTGACGTAGCTTGTTTTAGTCGTTGCGGATCTCCACTAGACAAAGAGTATTGTATACCAGCAATAATTAATGACGCAATGATAACTAGTCCTATTCCATCGGTTAAAAAACGTATGATAGCGAAAGTTAAGTCAATGATGGGGTTATGAGGTACTGTACAATAAGTAGAATTGGGGTTACTTAAACATTGGTCTCCTGTACAACCAAAATCAATCGATGTTTTAACGCCAGGATTGCTGCCACATTGGCCAGCGGCAGTTGCATAATCATTAATCGGAATACTCAGTGCAGATACTTGTGCTGTATACATTATAAATACTGCCACCAAAAGACTCGATGTTAACATACTAGTCCTGAAAATATTTTTGATTTTATTCATTGTTATTATAAAAATACTATACTATGAACAAACGGTCACTGCAATTAATCAAACTCTTCTAAAATTATTAGCCTAATATATTTTATAGCTCTGCTATAATTAACATTAATGGCTACTTATAAGGTTATCCAGAATATTGAGGCCGAAGATCACATCTTAGGACCCTTATCACTACACCAGTTTCTTTATGCGTTGGCAACTATGTTCTTTTTATATTTATGCTTTATTGCTGTTACCAAAAATATTTTATTTTTGTTGATATTTTTTGCTCCACCGGCAATGTTAACTGGTTTTTTCGCTTACCCTTTTGCTAGAGACCAACCTACCGAAGTCTGGGCCCTGGCAAAACTTCGATTTATAATCAAACCCAGAAAAAGAATCTGGAATCAAAGCGGAATTAAAGAATTAGTAACCATAACCGCACCAAAACATGCCGAAACACGCCTTACAAACGGTTTAACTAAAAACGAGGTTAACGATCGGCTACAAGCCCTGGCCACTACGATTGATAGTAGGGGTTGGGTAATTAAAAACGTATCGACTGCGCCACCGGATGTATTCTATGATAATTCTAGTTCGGAGCGACTACTAGATGTTAGTTCGATTCCTCGGCCAGTACCCGACTATCAAATAGCACCAGCTGAAGATATGCTAGATGACCAAAATAATCCTATTGCTATACATATGCAAGACATGATCCTAAAGTCAGATAGTCTGCATCGTCAAAAAATTATAGATTCCCTAAATTCCGCACAAGCTCAGCAACCTAATCAAGAATGGTTCAAAAATGAATCCGAGGAAGTAATTAATCAACGACTAAAAACCAACAACACAAATGCTCATCTTTCTACTTCCAATCTCCACACATTAAATATAAATCCTCATGATAAAACTCAGCAAGCTAGCATAACACCCGAAACTGCAAAAATTAATTCTCAATCCTTGCACCAATCTCGACAACCAATTATTGAAGATTCATCCGAAAAAAAGACAACCACTGTTGATGCTGATATACTTAATTTTGCCGGCAATAACGATCTTGATGTTGCCACAATTCAAAGACAAGTAAATAAACCAAAAGACGATGAGGTGGTAATTAACTTACATTAATAATAGTTGTAGGTTATTAAAAAGATGGATCCTCAACAGAACAAGACCAGCTCAACAATTGACACTACTGCAAATGCAGTAGTGTCTGGTTCTGATTCAAATACACAGTTTCCAGGCTCTCGATTAAAACCTGGTGTCCAGACAAATAATACGTCCGGTATGATAGTCCATGACGACATGCCCCAAACAAAGAACAATACTAACAGTACTCAAAATATGTTAGAAATAGCAGAAATTAGAGATGGTGTAGTAATAATGAATGACGGTAGTTTCCGTTCTGTAATAATGGTTAAAAGTATAAATTTTGATTTAATGAGTCCCCAAGAACAAGAAGCGGTTGAATATGCATATCAAGGATTTTTAAATTCGTTAGATTTCCCAATCCAAATAAGTATCCGAACCCAAAGAGTAGATATGCAGCCTTATATCGATAAACTAGATAAAATTCGTACAGAACACGATAATATGCTTCTAGCTATGTTAATGGATGATTATATTAACTTTATTGATAATCTAAGTGCTCAAACCAACATTATGGATAAAAAGTTCTACGTAATTATACCTTTCTTCCCCACAATCGACGAAGTCCACCTTGCTTCACAAAGCAAAAACTTTATTACTGGTGTTATAGATTTATTTAGAAAACCAGAACATCACATTGTCGTCAATGAAGCCAATCTTGAAACTGCTAAAACTGAACTGAGGAATAGAGTGCAATCGGTTTTAGGTGGATTGACTCAAGCTGGGATTCAAGGGCTACCTCTAGATACCCAAGAACTCATTGAGTTGTATTATGATACATATAATCCTGATACCGCAACTCGTCAACAATTAAGAGACATGCAGAGTCTTACTGCAGATGTAATCACCAAGGGAGAAGGGATTGCCCTTCAACCTCATCTACAAAGAGAACTGGAATAAACCAATATTATGATGGGCAAAAAAACTCCTAAAGATCCGGTCACAATTGCTCAACTTCAACGCGAGCAAGAAACAAGGGAAGTACAGGCAGCTTTTCAAAAAGGTATCACCGCCCTAAGAGATTTCATTGCACCAAGTTCGATTGAATTTTTTAGTTCTTATTTTACAATCGGAACTAGATACGCACGAACTTATTATGTCTATGGCTACCCTAGGCAAGTTTACACTGGTTGGTTAAGCGGTATGGTAAACCTAGACGAAGTAATGGATATTAGTATGTATATTTATCCCGTGGACAGTAAGGTCGTATTGGATAATCTAAGAAAAAAAGTAACCCAATTAGAGGCGGGTCTACAACTTGATGCAGAGCATGGTAAAGTACGGGACCCGGGTAAAGAAGCAACAATTCAGGATGCTGAAGAAATAAGAGATAAATTACAAGTTGGCGAAGAACGTTTTTTTAGATTCGGTTTATACTTTACTATATACGCAGGATCAAAAGATGAATTAGATTTTATCTCTCATAAGGTAGAATCTATGCTTGGTCAGCAACTTGTATACAGCAAACCAGCCACTTCTCAACAAGAACAAGGATTAAATTCCACAGTGCCTCAACTAACTGATCAGTTGCAAATCAGACGTAATATGAGCACAGGAGCATTAAGCACTAGCTTTCCGTTTACATCAGCAGACCTAAGCCAAGAAAATGGTATTTTATATGGTGTTAATATGCACAATTCTGGTTTAGTAATTTTTGACCGTTTTAATTTAGAGAATGGCAATTCAGTGGTCTTCGCTAAATCTGGAGCAGGAAAGTCCTTTACGGTAAAACTAGAAGCTTTACGATCAATGATGCTCGGCACGGAAATTATAATCATAGACCCGGAAAACGAATACCAACGTTTATGTGAAGCTGTGGGTGGAGCATATGTAAGATTAAGCCTTAGTAGTTCAACTAGGCTAAACCCATTTGATTTACCGCAAGTTATAGATAACGAAGACTCGGATAATGCACTGAGGTCAAACCTCATAACACTGCACGGGCTATTGAGGCTCATGATGGGTGGAGCTCAAGCCCAAATGGTAGGCGGAGGAGCAACATTAATGCCAGCTCTTGCGCCATCAGAAGAAGCAGATCTAGACGGTGCGCTAATAGCAACATATGCTAAAGCTGGTATTACTAACGATCCCTTAACTCACACCGGTACTCCACCGACGATCAACGACCTTTACGATACTTTATTGCATATGGGTGGTACTGGTCCTCAGCTAGCTCAAAGGCTAAGAAAATATACCAACGGAACGTTTGCCGGTATCTTTAGCCAACAATCAAACATAGACATCAATAATTCAATGGTTGTTTTTAATATATTAGATCTTGAAGACGAGTTAAGGCCCGTTGCAATGTATATTGTCCTAAATTATATCTGGAACAAAACAAAAACAGATAAAAAGAAACGTATTCTTATTGTTGATGAGGCATGGCAATTAATGAAATATGAGGATTCGGCCAATTTCATATACAGCGTTGCCAAAAGAGCAAGAAAATACAATCTAGGCATCACCACCATATCTCAAGATGTTGAAGATTTTATGGGAAGTAGAATGGGCAGAGCAATTGTAGCTAATGCATCAATGCAGTTTTTGTTAAAGCAATCAACTTCGGCAGTAGATATGTTAGCAGCTGTATTTAAGCTAACTGATGAGGAAAAAAAACGATTAAGCCAATTCCCGGTAGGCCAAGGATTGTTTTTTGCTGGACAAAATCATGTTCATATACAAGTGATAGCTAGCCCAACTGAAACTGCATTAATAACAACCAACCCTCAAGAGGTAAAAGACCTAGAAGACAAGAAGGTTGAAGAAATTAGACTAAACTCACATAACGACCAACCTTCCCCCTAAAATCTCATGGCCATTAAAGTTAACAAATATATAAATAAATTTATCTTAAATAATGATATAGTTAAAAACATAAATACTTATGTTTAATAGATCCTCAAATATGATCTCCATATTCAAAAACCATAAAAAATTTATTCTATTTTTGGGCCTACTGTTCATTTTGTTTTCAGTTGGCTTTATGCTAAATCCCCAAAAAGCATTTGCCAGCAAGATAGACGTTAACAATTCAGGACATCACGCAAGCAATCTTCCAAGTATAGTTATTAATGTATTAATAACTAGTATCAACGGGAAAAGACCAGGTTCATTTAATGGTGACTCAATAGTCCAGAGTGGCACTAATTACTATTTAAAATATAATGGTAACCAAATCAAAATACCGGCTGCCCTTACTGTAAAAGTCTATAATGCTGGATACGGTCAACAAATGGCAACCTACTGTATCCCAAACAGCAGTGACACGATTTTTTATCCTTGCGGCAGTAGCGACGACCTATGTAACCCAATACTGCCTCCCTATGTTACTAAGAAAGGGGAAATATCATACAGTTGTTATTTTTCCCCTAAAGATCTCCGCACTGGAAACAATTCAGGATTAACACCACTCCCGGGCAGTAAACCGGGCAGTAGTAAAGCCTACGGAAATGATTATGTAGCTTACCCCTCTGGTCCCAACCTAAGAGTAACCCCAGGTTTTACTAGCAATTATCTAGCAGACTTAAAGAACTGGACAGTTAATTCATGCGGTAGCTGCACAACCGTATTAGGGGTTAACGGAAACATAGATCACAATCAAAAAATAAATTTAAGCTTACCGCTAGCTACTAGTTATGTTTCCCCAACAATCGCCCCTGTTAATAATGGACAAGGAGCCCCTAGTTCTACGCCTACCTGTACCAGTTCGGCTGGAGTTTTGGGTTGGATAATGTGTCCTATTTTTGATGCCGTAGCCAATAGTTCAAAATGGATATTAAACAACTTAATACAGCCCCTTCTCGTAACTAAGAATATAACCACAAACCCCGCCAATCCCATATATCAAACATGGTCTAATTTTCGTTTATATGCCAATATCTTTTTGGTTATAATTCTACTGATCGTGGTCTTGAGTGAAGCTATTGGCGGTGGTCTGATAGATGCCTATACTGTCAAAAAAATTATGCCGCGAATTTTATTAGTAGCTATTCTGATCAATTTATCTATATATATAGTTGCAGGATTGGTTGACATAACCAACATACTGGGTGGCGGTATTTTACAAATAATGACTCTGCCTTTTGCTAAGGCTGGAAATTTTAATTTCAACCTTACGGCACCCAATGCCGCTGGTTTAACTGCCATATTTGGTGGTGGAGCTACAATTGTTGGTTTATCTGGAATTCTTACCGCCTCTTCTCTAGGAGCAGCTCTTCCAATTATAGGTTTATTCGTTATACTGCCCGTTCTTATCGCACTCTTTGCGACTTTCATTGTCATCTTATTAAGAACAGCCGTGATAGATCTTCTGGTTTTAATAAGCCCTATTGCCTTTGCCCTGTATTGTCTACCTAATACAGAAAAATATTTTAAAAAGTGGTGGGGTCTTTTGGTGCAAACTCTTCTAGTATACCCGTTTATTATGGCGATCTTTGGTTTATGTTACATTTTAAGCACAACAATGAGTAAGGCTGGAGGAGGGCCGGTTGGCGCAATAATAGCACTTGTTGCATTATTCCTTCCTTTATTCTTAGTTCCGTTCGCTTTTAAAATTACTGGAGGGGTAGTCGGCAAGCTTTACGGTTCGATATCCGGTTTTGGCAGCAAAACACATGAAGCCATTAAGGGCGAAAGAAACAATCCTAATAGTTTACGCAATAAGACCAAAAGAACTTTATTTGAATCGATGGCACGAGGACAAAACAGAGTTATTCGTACTGGAATAGACAATCTAAACGCCACAGGTTGGCAAAAAAGAAGAGGGCAGTTTGCTAGAGCTGTTGGCGGTAATGTAAATTCGCGTATGTCGAGATATACAAGGGAAGCTCAGGAACGAGAAGAACAAGAATCAGCAACGGGTTATGATGGATACCGATATGCAGCTAATTACATAACAGTAGGAGCTAATGAAGTAGCACCGGCCAGTTTAACTTCTGGCGGAAGGAGAGCCGTAAGCATAGCAGATCATACTAGATACTTTGATTCAAAAGGCAGAGAAATTAGTGAGGTTATGGCCAAAGGGTCGGCAGCTAGACATGCCAAAAGCGAGCACGACTCAGGAAGAAATCTTGAATATACTCTACGAAAAGCTCAATCTGATGATGATTTAGCAAATTATCGTTTGGCTTTTGCGGCAACCGCTAAAAGGTTGGGTTTAAATGACGACGAACTTGCCGATATGCATGCTAGATCAACGTTTGAGCATAAAAAAGAGTTTCCGTCAGAATGGTTTAGTACGCCTACGTGGGGAACCAATGCGGCAGGCAATAGGGTTATTAACTGGGCCGATGTTGCTGATCCAGCCGGCAGAAGAGGACAAAACAGGCAAGTTAGAGAACTTTTCAATACTAAAGGTGGTTGGGAATTAGGTTCTATTCGTAATCAAGACATAAGGTCTTGGGACACAAGAAGAAATCAAATTCAAGCTCAATGGGCCAGAGGAGCAACTGTTAGTGATAGTGACGCTCAGTTCTATGCTATGTCCAATGGCATATTAGATCAAATGGTTCAACGCAACATAATCAATAGAGATGGGGATGAAGGTCCAGCAATGCAGTCAAGTGGAGCTAGTGCAGCAACGGCAGCAGCGCTTAAATCACTCATGCAAAATCGTAAATTTGAAACAACTCCAGAGCTTATAAGAACAACTCCTACTGGAAACATATATAGTACCAATGTGCATACTGTTTACGATCCTGTTAGAGTAAACGCCCTTACAACAGCTCCTGGCGGAGTAGGCCCCACATTAAGTAGAGACGCAGCTATACAAGCAGCTGCGGTACCGCAAAGAGTAACTTTATTCGGTGACGCTGATCGAACAAATATTCCAAGATCGGCTTAATGTAACAGGTTATTAGTAACCCCTAAATAAATTTATTTATGAGTGTATAATTTTAAGTATATTTGCATGAGACAGAAACATGAATAGTCCAGATAGTTTTTATAATATTGACGAAGACGACACTGATAATGTCGAAACTTCTGATTCACTAAACAAACAAGAACAATCTTATTACAATACTAATCATGTGGACTCACCGGGAAGAGAAGATCTAAGAAAGGCTGAAAACAAGAAACTAGGCATGGTTTCTGCTGCCGGCTTATATGCAGCAGAAAAGTTTGCGCCAGCCGGTACTGTTATTGGTTTTCTTGTAGAGCACAAGAAGGGTATCGCTGTCGGAGGAGGAGGAGTTGTTGCCCTTATAATAACAGTCATAGCATTATTCGGTTTTATATTGTCCCACGAACTTGTAACTATCGAAAAAGATATTATGCACTATGAATACAAGGCAATTGCTTTTGTTGAAAAAAAAGCTGCTAATCAAATCATGACAAGAATTGTTTGCAAACATGTTTCTCCTACTTCGGCATTATCCTCAAAATGTAGCAAATTAAACGCAGAAGAACAGGCTACTGGTGCGACAAACGAAGATCCTCTTGCTGCAGCAATAGATAATTTTGATCTAACCAATCCCGAAACTATTGCCAGTCTTAACGATCAAGGAATATCTGTTACTCAAGATTCGAGTAGAAGAATTAATGGATTTGTTGATCAATCCACCGGTAAACCAATTAGTTTTAGTGACTTAAGTAATCCGGAAATTGCAGCTAAATTTGAAGCCGCATTGCCAGAATTTGACGTAGGTCAAATAGAAACCCTGAGACCACTAGCAATTGAAGACGTCAATGCTAATTTTGATGTTTACACCGGAGCTAGTGATCCAGTAGACAAAACAGCGGAAGATGCCGTAATGGGCAGCGAAACTGATCCAGCACTAACCGGAAGTTTGGCGACTAATGAATCCGAACCAAACACGGCCGGAGAATCGGCAGCTACGGCCGCTCAGTCAGCAACAGACGTCGCTAACGGTATCGATGGCGCTAGTAGTTTGCTTGGTTCGGCTTGGTCTGCTATTGCTGAAGGAAAAACTCTCTATAGCGGAATCCAAGGCATGGAAAGTACTGCTGCAAAGATCGGTAAAGTAGGGCTAGTCAATACAGCCATAGTCTTAGTTTGTGCAGTGAGGGCTGCAGCCAACAAAGCTAGCATCAATAGAATACCTACTATAACGGGTCTTTTGGTACGCCATGCCACTACCTTATTTAGTGTGGCCGACGAAACGAAAGTATCTAGCAAGATTACCAGTAAACAAATAGCTGGTTATACTAGTCTATATAATGGTAACCCAGCAGCTAGCCCAAAAAACCCAAACCAAACAATTGCCGACTCTTCCAAGCCATTTAGCCAATCGGCAGCCTGGCAAAGAATTTCCGGTAACCCTAGTTCAATTGTTACTAATCCTAAAGCAGCTAACTATACTCCAGACATAAATCAATCGTCTCTACCAGTACAAGATAAAGGTCAAAATATACTAAACAGCATAAACAACATTACGAAATACACCCCTTTATCTGCAATTTGTGCTGTAGACCACGGATTATCGGGTGAAATCATCGGGTTTGGAATGGGTGCAGTGCAAGCTTTTCTGGGGGGTATTAGTCTTGGAAC
>JAJZWH010000016.1 GCA_021846765.1 bacterium
TTTGTAGTAACTTCTTTTGTTTAGAAAAATGGGGAATAGTTTGAGTTTGTCGATCACCAATTACCGTGTCGGCTTTACCGTTCAGTATAGGTTCAATTAGATCAGGAATTTTTTCTTGAGGATATTGATTGTCCCCTTCTGTTAAGACTATAATATCTGCGCCCATGGCTAGGGCTCTATTTAATCCATTTCTAAATGATCTACTAAGACCCTGATTTTTAGTATGAATAAGAAAATTTTCCACACCGTATTTTTTAGCAACTTCAATTGTTTTGTCGGTAGAACCGTCATCTATTAACAAGATCTCTATTTGATCAATACCCTTAATCTTGCGCGGTATGGTTTTAAGCACAAGCGGTAAGGTTTTTTCCTCGTTTAGACAAGGAATCATAATGACAAGTTTCATAAGTTATGGGTGAATTATATCAAATATTCTAAGAAAACACTTAAAAAAATAATTAATGCTTTAAGTGCAGCCTATTTATTTGCTAAACTAAGTTTTATTAAGGGTCTAGAATGAAAGGCATTACTCAAAGGGAGTTTAATTATATTAACCTAGTGTTAGGCGTTGTTATATTTTTATGTGTTTTTTATGTTGGTTATAAACTAACCAATAACTCCAATAATAAATTAATTCAAAACAAGCCTTTGGTAGAAAGTACTCTTGCCGTTAGTTTACCAAGTAATAGTAATACTACGACTTTAACTAAAGACCTTATGCTTATAAGCCGTTCAATTAAGCAACAAACAATAGACCTAAATTTATTCAGTGGAGGCTTGCGGCAAACTATTAAGATTGGTGTTAATAATAACAATCTAGCTAATTTAACTCTAGCCAAACAAACTATTAGCGACCAATTGAATTTAGTTGCACAAATGGAAAGTGAGTTGGCGGCCACTAGAGAATTAACCAGCTCTCAATTAAATTTACTAAAAAGTAATGTAGGATTAGTTAAACTTAGTCTGAATTCTTTAAACCACGCATTGAAAACTAATAATAGTGGATTAGTCATTAAACAACTTAATAGTCAGCTTAAGATGTACGATAATACATACTTACAAATTGCTCTCGTAAAAGTATCTGACGACCAAGTTATAAGTGAACTTTTATTTCAGCAGTTAGCTAGTAGGCTTAAACAAGCTATATCTCGTTCTCAATCACAAGGGGTAGCGGTAACTGATTTCAATGCTGACTTAACTACCCTCATGAGTGATGATTTGGCAAGTTTAGCTATCTCTAAATCGATAGAATCACAACTGGCGGTGTTCAGTTTAAATAGCCTATCAAATCTAAAAAAAGATAATAGCAAACTATTAACTGCCAAGCGGGATATACAAGCCGCATTTAATGCTGCCCAGACTATAGTTAAAGGTATAATAGATAGTTAAGGAGTTCTATTTGATGAAAAAATTAAGTTTATTGTTTTTATATAAAGAAAATGAAATACTGTTAGCTCTTAAAAAAAGAGGTTTTGGCCAAGGATTATGGAATGGAGTTGGCGGCAAACAACAATTAGGAGAAAATATTAAAGAGACAGCAATTCGTGAATGTCAAGAAGAAATATTGGTCACTCCAAAATCGCTGAATAATGTAGCTAAGCTAATGTTTAACTACGCAGATGGTCAAAGTATGTTGGTTTATGTTTATTTATCTGAGCATTGGCAAGGAGAGCCTAAGGAAAGTGAAGAAATGAAGCCACAATGGTTTAATTTCAATGATATTCCTTACCAGGAAATGTGGCCAGATGACCAGTATTGGCTACCTAAAATAATTAACAAAGATAAAGTTAAAGCTGAATTTAATTTCGATACTAATAATCGAATTATTGATTATCAACTAGATGTTGTCGATACCTTATAAATAGCGCATTGATTCTGTGATCATCTTGAGTAATAGCTAGAGCGACATAAGGACGTCTAATTAAGTATAAATATTTTAGGTTGACTTAGTCATTAGGGATTTTTAATAGTTTTTATTAAAATTAAATATTTTTTAAATAGTTGTTTATTAATTATCTAAACTATTTATACTCCTGTTCATGAACATATATAGGATTAATAATAATAAGAAAGAAAACGATGAATCGCTTATTATTTTAACTATTGTCGTAGTTTTAGCTTTTATTTGGCCTTATAGAAATACAATTAAAAGTTATTGGCCTTATATAAAGTTATTTATTGCACTTTTGCTGATTAGCAGTATTCTCTTAACTATTATTTTAATAATTAGAAAAAATAGACTCTCTCGATCATCCAATTATGGCTTAAAACCTCAATTATGGGATCAAATGACTGGAGTTGAATTTGAAAATCAGGTTATTATTTGGTTAAAAATAATCGGTTATAAAAAAATTAGTAAAACTGAATATTTTGACTTAGGAGTTGATATAATTGCTGCTAAACCAGGTGAACTTTTGGGCGTGCAGGTTAAAAAATCTAATAAACCGATAGGAATATCAGCAGTCAGAGCAGTTGTTGCCGGTCTTAAAAGTTATAATTGTAACCAAGCTATGGTAGTTACTAACTCTATTTTTAGCATACCAGCCATCCAATTAGCTAAAACAAATAATTGTCGATTAGTTTCTGGTAATGAATTATTAAGCAGTCTAAAAATGAATAATATCCCAATCTAAAATGATTAGTTTTTTATCTAATTCTTAGATATATTTTAGCTTATGCTTGCACTTTAGGGCTGGGCTATCCATAATAAAAATAACTATGGTAGAACGAGAAAGAAGATCGCCAGGATTAACGGTAATTTACGGAGAAAAAAATCCTAACCCCACATCAATTAAAAATCTAATAGCAGATATAATTGGTGGATATGATGAAGTTAATGCTGGTAATACCGAGCAACAGATTAGAGAAAGTTTAGAGATGCGAAGAGAGATGAATGATGACGATGGTCAAAACATTGTTTTAAGAAGAATTGCTCAGGCTTTTAAAAATAGTTTAGAAACTGCTAAAAAAACAGGTCAGTTAACTCTAACCCTTGAACTGCCTTATTACCCACACGAACAAGACGATTATGATCTTGCTTTTAATGCATTAGGAAAATATTTAAAAATCTTAGGCTATAATCCGGAGATTGAAAGCACTATGAATATTCATGGCGATGATCCATGTCTACCGGATAATAGTTATCGAATTGAAGTTGATCTAGTTAATGAAAACTAGTTATAATGGTATTAACTAAACTTAAGAGCTAAAATAACTATATATATGCAGGTTGACTTTTATTTTGATCCATCTTGTCCATTCTGTTGGATTACTAGTCGTTGGTTATTAATGGTAACCAATAAAAGAACGATTAACATTCAATGGCACTTGTTTAGTTTAGCTATTAAAAACTCTGAATTAGATCAAAAAGACCAGAAAGGTACATTTAATCATTTACCGGCACATCGACTTGAAAGAGTTATGCTAGCTGCCCATAAACAAGGGGTAAGTTTATTGAATATGTATAGCGCTTTCGGTATCCAACATTTTTTGACTGGCGAAGAATATAGTGATCAAACTATAATTTCTGTTTTAGATGATCTTAAACTAGATAAGAGCTTAGTTAAGTTTGCCGATGATTCTAGTCTAGATGATCAACTAAGACAATCGACTAATCAGGCAGTAGAAATTGTTGGCTCGGATATTGGTGTACCGACTATAGTTTTTACAGGAAAAGATAATAAGAAAACCGGTTTTTTTGGGCCAGTGCTTCAAGAATTACCCGAAATTGATGACTCTGTAGAGTTATGGGATGGCTTAGTTAAGCTAGCCAATAATCCAAGTTTTTACGAACTCAAGAGAGGCCGTTCACAGGCTGGTCCTGATGTTGTTAGTACGGCTAAGTGCTAGAATAACTTTTAAGAGTGCTCTATGACATATCTAATCTATTATAAAGACAAGATAAAATATCATTAACAAGAAGGGTATAGAGATGAACAATAGCGAACCAAAAAAACTTTTTGGAGAGTGCTTAAGACAAGCCAGTCAAGTTGTGTCTCAAGTAAAACCAGACGATTTTAATAATAAAACTCCAGATAATGATTGGAATGTTGAACAGCTGCTCAAACATATGTACTATGAACTTAATTGGATTAAAGAAGTAGTGAGTGGTAAGACGCTAGCGGAAGTCGGTAGTAAATATGATCAATTAGTGATTGATGAATTTATAGTAAAGAATTGGGAAAAAGAAGCACTTAGAGCGCTTGAAGCCGTCAATAGGGCAGATATGAATTCTATGGTTCATTTGTCCTACGGTGATCATAAGGCTGACCAATATATTAAACAGGTTTCTGGGGAATTAGTTATTCATGCCTGGGATTTATCTGTAGGCATTAATAAACCATTGCTTATTGATCAGCAAATAGTTGCTCAGTTGTATAGCTTAGCTAAGCCTAAAGCCAATATGATGAGTGCTAGTGGCTTATTTAACCCTGTTCTATCAACTACTGAAGATGATGATTTACAAACTAAATTATTAGCTATATATGGCAGAAAAAACGTTAATTAGTGTTTTTTGATTACTTGATGACGATGATGTGGAATGATTGCTGCCCAAGTAAGAATGGTTGAATTGGGCATAAACATTATTCGTCCATCAGTTAATCTAAGTTTAGTATGAGTTAATCCTATATCCTGTATCGTGCCTTCGTTGGCGCCGCCAAATGATCCAGAAATTATGGTAACTTCTTCGCCGACTCTAAATGGATGGGTGATGATTAAAATGACACTGGCAAAAAAATTAGCTAGAGCTTGCTGAGCTGCAACTCCCAAGATAACACCTAAAATAGCGCCTCCTAGTAGTAATTTGGCGACAGATATATCCATTAACTCCAAGGCGCCCAAAAGGATAATTATATAGCCAATAATTCTCAATATAAATTGAATGGCAGCCGCCCGACCAATTCCTAGTCGACGATTCGCTATAATTCTATTAATAATAGCAGTAGATAATCTTAAGAAGATAATGGCAAAAATGACAAAGAATAATATAGATAGATAAGCAATGAATTTTTTGATTATTTGTTTATCATCAACATTGACATAAGTAGAACTAATCACTACCCCTATTATCGTCAATAATAGACTACTAATAAGTTTATATTTAGCTTTTCTCCAGATGTGTGTTGCCATGACTTTAATTAAAACCTTTTTAAAATGATAGTTAATACTATATATCTTAGAGTTTTTGCTTACTAGTCCAGCTCCATGATTATTAGTGAGTATTAGGTCTATGGATAGTAATCGAAGTTTATGGACCAACAGATATCAAGTAATAGATATTAGAAATTGTATAATCATAAACTTTCAAATTGATACTTATTTATCTGTTTTTGTATTTAAGCGATTAAAATAAGGTATATAATTATTTTTAAAGTAGATTTAAGCAAAGTTTAAGGAAGGAGTGATTTATGTCGAAATCAACAATAACTAGTCTAGTTTCCTTAGTAGTAATAGTGATAGCCGTTATACTTATCGTGATTTTGGTACCTGGTAAGAACAATAATGGCACTAAAAAAAGCTCAAATAGTTTCACTGCTCAGCAAAAAAATACTGCCACTAATGAAATAAAGAATAATGTCAAAACTTTCTTTGCTGTAAATACCTCAATGGCTACTCGTGTAAACTTGTTGCAGAATGGCAGTCAGTTTGCCAAACCAATGGAGGCTGAGTTTAGCCAACTAGATAATCAAAAGCCGAGTGTAATTGTTAATAGTATTAATTTTACTAATCAAAGCAATGCAACCATTAACTACACGGTTGAATTAAACGGACAACCTGTATTAAAAAATCAAAACGGAACTGTTCTGTACATTAATAAAACATGGAAAGTTAGCGATTCAACACTATGTCAATTATTGAGCATGGATGGCTATACGCCTTCGGTTTGTACTAGCGTTCACTAGAAAATTATGATTACTAAAAATATTAAAAAAAGTCAATTATTGGCCATAGTTTGTGTCATTTTATTTTTGACGTTTTTAGATAATACAGTTGTCAGTGTTGCTTTATCTAACATCCAAACAAAATTATCGGCTGGCGTCCAAGATTTACAGTGGATTGTAGATAGTTATATGTTAGTCTTTGCGGTTTTTATGCTAAGCGGTGGTAGTTTAGGTGATATATTGGGCCGAAAAAAAGTTATGCTATCGGGCGTTGCTTTATTCGTTATTGGCTCGGCTGTATCAATGTTGTCTGGAACTGTAGATTTGTTAATTATCGGAAGAGTTATTATGGGTTTAGGAGCAGCTGCATCTGAACCTGGAACGCTATCGATGATTAGGCATATTTATCCAGACAGAAAGCCTAGGTCTAGAGCTCTGGGTGTTTGGGCAGCAGTGTCTGGGATAGCTTTAGCTTTTGGTCCGATTATTGGAGGAGTGATAATCGGTTTTAGTGATTGGCGTGGAATATTTGTTTTTAATGTTATTTTTGGGGTTATAGCACTAATTGCTGGTTTAATTTTGTTACCAGAGAATTCTGATCCAAAAGATAGAAAATTTGATTTATATGGTTTGCTATTGGGTGGAGTGTCTGTTTTTAGCGTAGTTTTAGGTTTGATTCTAGGAGAAACTACTGGTTATGATCACTGGCAAACTATTTTATTATTTAGTTTATCCTTCATTTGCTTAATCTTTTTTATTATAATAGAACGTCGTCGCAAAGACCCTGTTTTGCCGTTGGCATTTTTTAAAAAAGTACAATTTAGTATTGCTAATGCAGTCGCCTTTGTTGCTAATTTTGGTATTTTTGCAGTATTCTTTTTCGTTGCTCTTTATCTTCAGTTGATTGCTGGATTTAGCGGCTATCAGATTGCCTTGGCTTTCATATCAATGACTGCGGCTATCGTATTAGCCGCCCTACTTGCTGGTAAATGGAGTGCTACACATAATACTATTTTGTTAACTATAGCAGGATGTTTAATAGCTGCGGCAGGTATTTTTATTCTAAATTTATTAATTAAACCTAGTATATCTACCGTTAATTTATCTTGGGCTTTGGCTATAGCTGGAATTGGTTTTGGTATATGTTTAGTAACAATGACTTCAACGGTTTTAAATATTATACCTCCCGAAAGATCAGGTATGGCTGCATCGACCGTTAATACCTTTAGAGAGCTTGGTGGAGTTTTCGGAGTAGCAGTTTTAGGAACGGTTGTTAATGCCCAATTAACTGCTCATTTAACACATAAATTACAAAGTTTACATTTACCAACTAATTTTCAGACCTTTGTTATTTATGCAATTACCCATGGAGGACATACTCCACAAGGAGTTCATGTGACGATCTCCGAAATAGCTAGCCATGCCTCGCTAATATCTCAAGTTACTAATGCAGCTTATCAGGCATTTGGCAATGGTTTGACTATTTCTTTAGATATTGCCACATCGTTGTTGTTGCTGACAGGATTAATTACGCTAGTTATATATTTATGGCATGTTATGAACAATAAAAAGGGGAGTTTGTTTTCTAGCCAGATTAATTAATTTATAAAATATTTATTTTGACAATAAGTTTTTTAGAAAAATACTAAGTTCTTTTTTTAGATCTGGGTCTTTTAGCGCAAACTCTATGTTTGCTTTAATATAATCTAATTTATTACCTGCATCAAAATATCTTCCATTATTTATTCGACAAGCAATAATTTGTTTATTATCTTTGAGCATTCTTTTTAAAGCTTCATTGCTATATAGCTCATCACCTTCTTGAAGATTATCTGCGGCTTGATGAAGATAATTAAATATATCTGGAGTTAATATAAAACCACTTACAGTAGCTAAATTACTAGGAGCTTTAATTTTGCCTGGTTTTTCTATTATTTGGTTAACATCAATAATGCCTGGACTAATTTCATGACCGTCGGCAAAACCGTATTTTTCATAATCTTTATCGTTATGGATAGGTATCACGCTTAATACTGGTCTCTTGTATTTCTGATAAACATCGATCATTTGTTGAAATCTTGGAGGTGTGGCGCTAATAAAATCATCACTCCAAGTAAATATAAACGGTTCATCGCCTATCAAATGTTCAACATTTAATAGCGGAGTTCCATTGCCATAAGGACCTTTTTGGCGTACGTAGACAAAGTTTGCCATATTAGCTATATCTTCTACCATTTTAAGCTGTGGTTGTTTGTGGTGGCCTCCCGCTTTTAGGTTGGTGATTAAATCTTCACTTGGACGATCAAAGTGATCTTCAATACTTCTTTTGTTTTGACCAGTGACAATGACTATGTCTTGGATGCCTACGCTAACTAATTCCTCTACAACATATTGAATAATTGGTTTATCTACTAAAGGTAACATTTCTTTGGGCATAGCTTTGGTTTGTGGTAAGAATCGAGTTCCGAAACCAGCAGCAGCAATTACAGCTTTTGTAATATTTTTCATCATTTTTCATACTATCATTTAATAACAAATTTATCTAAAAATATTTGATATGATTTGCTAATGAAATATAAAGATTAGGTTAGAATATAAGGGTATGAGAATTTTGATTATTGAAGATGAGCTCAGAGTAGCTAATGCTATAAAAAGATCTCTTGAAACTAAAGATTATATGATTAATATAGAGAGTAATTCCAATAGAGGATTATTAAAAGCATTAAATCAACCCTACGATCTACTAATACTAGATTTAATGTTACCTGGTTCATATACAGGAAAAGATATAACCAAAATATTAAGGAACAAAGGTGTTAATATGCCTATTTTAATGCTCACAGCTTTAGGAGATGTAGAAGATAGGATAGCCGGATTACGCTTAGGAGCTGATGACTATTTAGTCAAGCCTTTTTCAATGAGAGAATTAATTGCACGGACACAAGTTTTGCTGCGCCGTCCTCAAAATTTAATAAGTTCAATTCTTAAAGTAGGAAATCTTGAACTAAATAGCGATACTTTTGAAGTTAAAAGAAAAAAAATCAACATTCAATTATCTGGACGTGAGTATAAAATGTTGCGTTATTTAATGTATAATCACGATCAAATTATATCTAAAGAGCAAATAATCAATCATGTTTGGGATGAAGATACATTAATTATGCCTAATACAGTAGAAGTGTATATTGGTTACTTAAGAAAAAAAATTGATAAAAATTTTCCCAATGAGCCAAAGCTAATACATACGGCATTTGGTTTTGGCTATATGATTGGTTTAGTTAATAGTGATGTTTAAGACGGCTTTAATTAAGTTTATTTTTTGGTATGTATTTCTTATTATGGTCTTAAGCCTAGCTTTTAGCGTAGTCTTGTATCACTTTTCAATCAGTGAGCTTAAAGAAGGTCTAGACAAACAGTATAAAACATTAATCGGCTTTGATCATGATAAAACTATTCAATATCAGGTTACTCTAAATCAATACCATGAACGTGCCGAAGATTTATTATTAGATGTTGTTTACTTTAATGCGATTGTTTTTATTGGTTCAATAGCTATTGGTTATTTTTTAGCTAAACAAACACTAAAACCTATCGAGAAAGTACATATGGCTCAAGTTCGTTTTTCTGCCCAAGCAAGTCATGCGCTAAGAACGCCTCTAACTGCCATGCGGTCTGACAGTGAGTCTGTATTAATGTCGGCTAACGATAATAATAAATTATTGTTAAACACGATCAGAGCAAATTTAAGGGATGTGCAAAAATTAGAACAGCTAACTAATCGTTTGCTGGAGTTGGCGCACAATCAAGCAAGCCTAAGCACTCATTTAGAACTTATAGACATAAGTCATGTTATCAATCAAGCAGTCAAAGAAATTAAACGTACTAAAAATGGTCAAAACAGGACAATTATATATAAACCAATAAAAGTTATGATGAAAGGAAATCTCCTATCATTAGAATTGTTATTTACCACTTTGCTGGATAATGCAGTTAAATATAGCCCTCAAAATTCGATTATAGAGCTAAAACTAAGTGTACGATCAAAAAAAGCAACCATCAATATTATTAATCAAGGTCAGTTTATCGATAATCAAGATTTAGCATATGTATTTGAGCCTTTTTATCGCTTGAGAAAAGATACCAACAGTAAATCAGCAGGGTATGGTTTGGGCTTAGCTATTGTAAAACAAATTGTTGATGATCATCACGGCCAAGTTTATATAAAAAACGACTTTAACAAAAAAGCTATAGTGGTTTCTGTAGTATTGCCAGCAATAAGATAACATCAGTAATTTTACAGCTACAATTGGCAATATATCCAGGATGAAAAAATTTATAATAGGACTATTCGTCCTTGGAACGTATGGTATTTATAGTATTGGCATAAGACATGTTAGGCCAGTCTTATCTAAACCGTCTATTTTAACAAAAAAAACTAATCCTTCTACTTATATTTATGCAAAAACTATGGCTAAAAAAACCCCAGGATATCGGGATGGTACGTATATAGGTAATGTTGAGTATGAGTACTATGGTAATGTTCAGGCTGCAGTAACGATAACTGCTGGCAAAATTAGCAATGTTAAATTTCTTCAATATCCAAATAGTCACTCAACTTCTGTGTATATTAATGATCAAGTTATGCCATATCTCAAGCAAGAAGCGATAAAAACTCAAAATGCAAAAAATGTTCAAATAATATCAGGCGCGACTTTTACTTCAGTAGGATTTATTAAATCATTACAAAGCGCATTGGCTAAGGCATAAGACTTAATGAAAAAAACAGAAATAATTATGGGTATGCCTATTACGATTAACGTTCCAGAGTTAAAGACAATCAGTCAACTTGACCAAGTATTTGATTATTTTAGGCATATAGATGATAAATTTAGCCCTTATAAACAAACTAGCGAACTTACCCTATATAACAATCAACAAAACATTAACAAATTATCCAAAGAGATGATTGAAGTTTTAGAGTTGTGTGAACAAACTAAGAAAATTACTTTAGGCTATTTTGATATTGATAATCATGGTCATATAGACACTTCTGGACTAGTTAAAGGTTGGGCTATTGATAATGCTGCCAAAATCCTTAAAGGCATGGGCTATAGCAATTATTTTGTAGAAGCAGGAGGAGATATTCAAGCCAATGGAGTAAACGAAGAACAAATGCCCTGGCAGATAGGAATTAGAAATCCTTTTGATATTAATCAGATAGTAAGGGTTATAGCTGTTAGCAATAAAGGAGTAGCAACTTCTGGGAATTATATTAGAGGTGATCATATATATGATCCAATAACTCGAAAAAACATTGAAGGAATTGCTAGTTTGACAGTAATTGGTCCTAATATTTTTGAAGCGGATAGGTTTGCAACAGCAGGTTTTGCCATGGGGAATAAGGGAATTTATTTTATTGATGCTTTACCTTTTTTTGAAGCTTATCTAATTAATGATAGAGGTATTGCAACTCTAACTAAAGGATTTGAAGAATATGTGGCTTAAATTAACCAATCTAATTGATAACTTAATCAACGGTATTTCTATGTATCGTTTATTAATGTATTACCTCATTGCTTTAATTATTATTGCAATTGGTTTTTCTGCAATTGGAGTTATGAACTATAATCCCATTTATATAGCTATTTCTGCGGCAGTATTAGTTTTTGCTTGTTGGATTATTAATAAAATTCTTGCTAAGTTATTTAATGCCCCGATTAATCCTGAATCGGCAATTTTAACTGGGTTAATTCTGACTTTGATTGTTCCACCAAAACCTACTGGGTATAGTTTTCTTTTTTTGATTGCTGTTTCTGGTTTAGCCATGGCCTCTAAATATCTATTAACGATCAACAATAAGCATATTTTTAATCCAGCTGCGATAGCAGTTGTTTTAACTGCACTAGGACCAAAACAAAGTGCTAGTTGGTGGGTGGGTACAGCTGCCATGCTCCCTTTTGTAATTATTGGGGGCATATTAATAACTCGTAAGCTTAGAAGGGGTCCGATGGTAGTTACTTTTTTAATTGTTACCACTCTAGCTACTGCTTTTTTGCCGGCCTCTGGTGGAAGTCATATTTTTAGCAATCTCGAGAATATGATCTTAAATTCATCGGCCTTTTTCTTAGGTTTTGTGATGCTTACAGAGCCATATACATCGCCAACTACCAAAAATAAACAAATATGGTACGCGGCAATAGTTGGATTAATATTGGCTCCTCAATTTCATATCGGGAGCTATTACACTACCCCAGAGGTAGCCTTAATAATCGGTAATATCTATGCTTACTTAACGGGCAATAAGCTAAAATTATTCCCAACATTGTTTCGAAAGTATAAAATAGCTGGTGATTCCGCTGAGTTTGCATTTGCTACTGACCAACCTTTGGATTATCAACCTGGACAATATATGGAGTTTACCTTGCCCCATGAAAAAGTAGATAATCGAGGTGTCCGTCGATATTTCACTCTATCTTCTTCTCCAACAGAAGGACAATTAAAAATCGGGGTTAAATTCTACGATCCAGGCAGTACCTTTAAATCTGCTCTTCTAGATATAAATAAAAATACCTCCATAGTTGCTTCACAGTTGGCAGGTGATTTTATTTTACCTAAAGACCCACATAAAAAATTGGTTTTTATAGCTGGAGGGATTGGCATAACACCGTTTCGAAGTATGATTAAGTTTCTTATAGATACTAATCAAAAAAGAGATATTACCTTGTTATATTCTGCCAATAGTGAAGATGATATAGCTTATAGAGATATACTAGAAACAGCTAGAAAAAAAATGAATATTAATACTCTATATGTTATTAGTGGGAAAGGTTCAAAAATTAGCAAGCCAAACAGTGTTAACGGTATGATTGATGCAAGATTAATTAAGACATATATACCAGATCTGTATAACCGTATATTTTATATTTCGGGTACTCATGAAATGGTTGAGTCGATACAAGAAATACTATCCCAACTTGGCGTTAAACGTGCTAACATTAAGACTGATTTCTTTCCTGGATATGCATAAAAACTGTTTTTGGATAGATACTAAACTTATATTAATATATATTAATGGAGCTATATGACAACTAAGGAAAAAAATACTAATAAGACTAGGACGCTAAATAATAATAACCAAGAATCTATAGCTTATTATGATGATAAAAATCATGACTATGAAGAATTTTGGGTTGGTAGAGATTACGAGCACAATTCGGAAATAATTGCTTTAAAAAAATTATTACGCAATAAACATTTCTCTCTAGCTATGGATTACGGAGGAGGGTACGGGAGAATATCTCCAGCAATTTTAGAACATGCTGATCGTCTAATTTTGGTAGATCCTTCAATCAAGCAGTTAAATATAGCCAAAGAGCGACTTAAGCAATATGCAAATATAGATTATGTACGAGTCGATAAAAAAAATTGCGTTCCAGTAGCAGATAATTCATTAGATTTGTTGGTTATGGTAAGAGTGTCTCATCATCTAGCTGAGCCTGGAGATACATTTAAAGAAATCGCACGAGCTCTAAAACCTCAAGGATTAGCTATTATTGAAATAGCTAATGAAGCTCATTTTGTTAATAGAATGAAATATTTGAAACAAATGAAAAATGTACCAAAACAATCAATTCCAATAGGTAAACGAGCTAACGGTATAACCGATAGTACCCCTTTTTATAACCATAATCCAAAAACAATTACTAATTTAATGGTTGAAAATAACTTGCAAGTAATCGATAAATTATCTGTATCTAATTTAAGAAATCAATACTTAAAGGAGCATATGAGTATTCAAAGGATGCTGGCATTAGAGAAATTTTTTCAAGGAAAACTTAAAGTAGTAGATTTCGGGCCAAGTATTTTTTTCTTAGTAAAAAAAGTAGAATAGTTAAGTTACGCAAAGCCGTATAATTATAACTAGTTTAGGTTTATGAGTAAAAAGTAGCATAAATTATCTATTGGTTTAGGAGTAGTATTAGTAATTGGCATGATAGGCTATGGAGTTTATAACTATTATCCTTAACGCCGAAAAATATACTACTAAGCATAACACGTTTATTTACTATAGTAATATTGTAAATAACAAGTCTTATTGTCAGGACCATGTTGTTCTATATAGTCAGTTAGCTAATAATCTAAAACATCTGAGCACCACTCCTAATGATGCATTTATAACGCCTAATTTATGCAATGATATGCATAATTGCCTGATTAGCGTAGGAGATGCTTGGCTTAAAAGCAATGTCCCTATCATTTTAAATTCAAAAGCTTTTACGGAGCAAAAATTATTGATAATTATTACCTGGGATGAAGGCTATGTTGGAGATAATCATATTGCCACCATATTTGCTGGATCGGCGGCTAAATTACATTATAAATCTAGATCTAGCTACAATCATTATTCTTTGTTGCATACTATTGATTATCTCTGAAATCTGAAAACTTTAACTAGTAATGTCCAGAACGCTCCTTTAATGACTAATTTACTTAGATAATTAAAAATTAAAATCACTAGTCCTAAGTTTCTCAGCTAGTTTTTGATACACTTATTCTTATGGACTATAGATTAAAAACCTCCAGTATTGTTGCTCAAGGATTAGATAAATGCACTTAGCTATTCAACATGCTCCAAGTTATATTAAAGCTCTAGTTCCTTTGATTGATAAATATGGCTATCTAGCGGTAGGTGGTATGTTGTTTTTTGAAGACTTTGGAATTTTAGTGCCTGGGGAAACTGTTTTATTAACTGCGGCCTTTTATGCCGGATTTGGCCAGTTGAACATTATAGTTATAATAGTCGTGGGAATAATCGCTGCAATTATTGGAGATAATGTGGGGTTTGCTATTGGCAACTATGGAGGGAGACCGTTGGTAGAAAAATATGGTAAATATGTATTCTTAACTAAAAATCGTATCCATAGAGCCGAAGAATTTTTTAATAAATATGGTGGTCGAGTTGTTGTTATATCTCGATTTATTGATGGTCTGAGACAAATTAACGGGATAATTGCTGGAATTACTGAAATGAAGTGGTTAAGGTTTTTATTGTACAACGTTATTGGGGCGACAATATGGGTTTTATTTTGGTCGTTAATTGGTTATTTTGGTGGCAATCACATAAATTTCTTTTCACATTTTGAGTTATTAGTCACTATAGCCTTAGTTGTTTTTGTAGTTGGTAAATTTATTATTAAGTTTTACAAAAAAAGAAACATATCTAAATAGTAATTTTTTAAAAGAGTATTTGTCTTAATAAAGATTAAATCCTTTGCTGTTCAGAGTGGCGGCTTTACCTAATTGACCTTGAATATCCACCCAACTTCCCAAACTGTCTCTACCTCCTACATGAAACCCCTCATCGGTCTGATTAATTTCATTCAATTTAATAGTTAGTTGCTGCTCATCGCCGTCTATTTCGATCACAATACTAAATTCGCCAGATGTCATTGAGGCAAAAACAAGGTCTTCTAATTTCTCAGTAGTAGGCGGCTGGATAATTTCATATGTGTTACGCATACAGATATAATAACATAAAAAAACAAAAATACAATCAATCAATCTATTCGTAAGATCTTAAAAAAGCTCTTAATAGACAACTTTAGTAGTAAAATGTTAATAGCATGTTATCAAGTTATCCGAGTGCTATTATCTTAATCTTACCGATTGTTATAATTTTAGTAATAGTTGTTCAGTACGTACTTATTAAAAAATATGATTTCAAGTGCAGTAATTGTGGTAGTATATTTAGCCCTTCTTTATCGTCTGACTTACTAACGCCTCATAGCTTTGGTAGAAAAAGACTAAGATGTCCAAAGTGCGGTCAAATTACTTGGGTATCAAGAGTCCCTAAAAAGCTAAATTCTTAAGTCGTTTTAGACTAAGCTGTTCTTGCCTATAAGAGTTGTTCAGAAGAATTCTTCATCTAAGAGGTTTATCGACATTAAATATATAACTTACTTCTTTGGTGGTTTTGCTAAAAACAGGCTTTAGCATCACGGTTTCTAGTGTATTAGGAACTTTTGTTATATACAATCCGAGAATAATAATTGGGTTGATAACTATATTTTTTTAATATTTCAAATCAACAAAGACAAGCTAGGATAAATATCTGGAGTTTTATAATTCAAAAACGGGTAGACTGAAGTTGCCAACTTCATGACACCTAAACAATTGCAAAGCTCTTCAGTTCTAGTAAGTAAATTGCTAGAATTTGTAATTTAGTTGAGTGTAAGTTTATTTAGTCTACTATTAGTCGTATTTGAGGAT
>JAJZWH010000017.1 GCA_021846765.1 bacterium
TTTTTTAGTAGTTTGTATTTAAATATTTCTAAAGAAGAACTTAGATTATTGGAGCTAATCAGTTTAAGCTATAATTAAACTTAAGTTATGATATTGGCAATAATCATTTTAGGGGTATTAGTAGTTATCTTAGGCTTGTTATTATTTAAAAAAAACAATTTAGCCAAAACTGATGATAGCCAATCGGCATTAATGTTAAAACAAGATTTCGATAGATTGACTAATGAAATAACTAGTCTAAAAGAAGATTTAAATCATCAAATAGGAGAGAGACTAGATCGCGATCATACCATAATGGCTAATTCAGTAGAAAAACAATTTAGCCAAAGCTCTAAACTCATTAGTGAAGTAACTAAAAGTCTTACAGAATTAAAAGAAAGCAACAAACAGGTCATTAGTATTACTGATGAACTTAAGACACTGCAGAACGTTCTTCAAAATCCTAAACAGAGAGGAGTTTTAGGAGAATACTATCTGCAGTCAGTTTTAGAAAATGTATTGCCCCCTGATCGTTTTAAATTGCAATATAAAATTGGCAAAACAGACGATGGTAAAGACTTAATATGTGACGCTGTGATTTTTCTAGATAAAGGAGTTGTCTTGCCGATTGATTCCAAATTTTCTCTGGAAAATTATAATCGATTAATTGAAGAAAAAGATTTAACTAAACGAGAGGTTATAGCCCGACAGTTTAGAAATGACTTAAAACTAAGAATTGATGAAACGGCTAAATATATTCAGCCGGCCCAAGGGACTATGGATTTTGCTTTTATGTTTATCCCTAGTGAAGCGATATATTATGATCTATTAATTAATAAAATTAGTTCTACTACAGTGGCGGCAAGGGATTTAATTGAATATGCTTTTAGGGATAAAAATGTAATTATTGTTAGTCCAACAAGCTTTTTAGCATACCTACAGACAGTTTTACAGGGCTTAAAAAGTCTACATATTGAAGAACAAGCTAAAATGATTCAAAAAAGAGTTGGCGAGCTAGGTCGTCATTTAAATAGCTATCAATTGATGATGGTAAAATTAGGTAATTCTTTAGGTACTAGTGTTAATCATTTCAATAATGCCCATAAGGAATTGGGTAAATTAGATAAAGACGTACTAAAAATAACCGGAAATAAAAGCCCACAAATAGAACCTTTAATTGTCGATAAACCTACAATTAATGATTTAGATCGGACTTAATATTAAATCTATAGCCAGAGCTGCTGTCCAGGAAAAATTTACTACTCCAAGTCCACTACCATTATCTGGATTATAGTATTCATAACATCCAACATTAGAGATCATACTAAGAGTGGATTGGCGCAGTTCTTTAGCCTGTTCAATAAAACCGTATCTGAGTAAACCATCAATAATTAACCAGTTAGTATTGATCCATGTTGGGCCTTGCCAGTATCTGTCGGGTTTATACCAATATGAATTTATAGGTACTGAAGGAATGGGGTAATTAGTTCCAAAGCTATGCTTATCTTGGATATGATGTAGCAGCGCTTTTGCATGATCGAGAGGAATACTGCCTGCATATAACGCTAATAAACCAGCTATTGATGATTCATTTAAAAGTCGATGAGTAATAAAATCTCTAGATAAATAAATTTGATTTAAATCGTCCCATAATTGATTAAAGCTTTGTCGAGTTTTTTTAAAACTAGATAGCAATGGTTGAGGTATAGGATACTTAATGCTTTTAGCGATATTTTCTAATAATTGATTGTTCCTTATTAAGATAGCATTAAAACCTACATCTTCTATAGCAAACATTGAGTGATCTAAAATTTGTTGAATATTGTATGCTTTTCGTCTTAATCGACGCTGAATATCGTATAAGGCCAAAGCTTCTAGGGTATCAAAACGTTCTCTAGCGGGTATGTGCTTGGTATCACGTCTAAATCTAGTGATAGGATAATCTAAGTGAGTGTCTTTAATGAGTCGAATCCACCAGCTGAGTTGATGATTCTGTAATTCAGACATCCATGGAGGCGTATTATCCATACCTACCTCCCAAGGATGTATTTGTAATACTAAGCCTTCTTGGTGGGGATCACGTTCTGAATAAAGCCATTGATGATACTTCAATAAATAAGGAAATACCGACTCGTACCAAGTTCTTCGATCTGGCCAAGATAATTTTTCGCCTATTCTAAATATAGCTTCTGCTAAAACTGGTGGCTGAGTAATGCCTGTTGTAGCGATATTATCTGGCGCATAAGGATTAGTCCAGCTTCTCCAAATATTACGATCGGTTCTATAGGCTGGATCATTATTGAATATAATATTGGGAATCATGCCGTTGGCCCATTGGCCTTTAAATAAACTTTTTATCTCGATCATTGCCCGTTGTGGGTCTTTATGAACTAAGCCTATAGCAACAAAGCAACTGTCCCATAGCCATTGGTGGGGATATAAGTCTACAGCCGGTTGAGTATAAGATGATCGATCGTTATCTTGAAGTACTTGAAAAGCTTCATCTAACAAATTGGTTATTACTGGTTGCATGTATTAAATATATATTTGTGTTTTAATTTATATATCTTAGTATAGCCCTTTGATATTTTAATAACAAAGGTTATTTCTCCTTTAATAGTCTTTGCTATACTAACTTTAAGCAATTATGAATCAAGAATTACAATCAGAAATAGATCACGTCAGGGAATTATTAACTGAGCGCTCGGCTAGTTTAGTTAATAAGCAGTCAATTTTTAAAGCCATTGAACTTAAGGCTTTATATGATCGGATACCCGATATCCCGCTGCAGTCTAGGGCTAGTTTTGGTCAAGCAGTTAATCAGCTAAGAAAAGAAATACAAAACTTAATAGATCAGACTGAACCTAAACAGGAAAATGTTAGCTCAATTGATGTAAGCGCTCCATTTACGCCCAACTGTCCTGTAGATAAACGACCTAGGCTAATATCAAGCCAGTTAGGCAGTCAGCATCCATTAATGATTGAACTTGATCAAATATTAAATATTTTTACTTCTATGGGTTTTTATATAGTTGAATCTCGAGAAATTGACGACGATTGGCATATGTTTACTTCACTGAATTTTCCCGAAGATCATCCGGCTCGTGACGATTACGATACATTTATGACCATAGAAAGGGATGAACAAAATAAACCTTGGATTGGGCCAGCTCATACGTCTTCAATGCAAAATAGAATTCTAAGCGAGCATAAAGATGATTTAATTAAAAATCTTCCCATTGCGGCAGTTATACCTGGCAGAGTGTTCCGTAATGAAGACGTCGATTCACGTCATGAACATACTTTTTATCAACTCGAGGGCATATATGTTTCCAGTCACGTTTCAATTGGTAATTTGTTAGCCACTCTCAAGGCTTTTTTAGAACGATACTATAATAGATCTATCGAAGTTAAGACTCAACCGTTTTATTTCCCATTCACTGAACCATCACTAGAAATTATTATGAGTTGTCCGTTTTGTTCAAAAACTGGTTGTAGAATATGTTCGTTTACGGGATGGATTGAATTACTGGGGTGCGGTCAGATACACCCCAATGTTTTAAAACTCGCGGGTATTAATTCACCAGATTATCAAGGTTTTGCATGGGGTGTTGGAATAGAAAGATTAGTAATGATAAAGTATGCTATTGAGGATATTAGATTATTTGAATCCGGTAGATTAGATTTTCTGAGACAGTTTTCAATTAAGGATAATCGATAATGAAGATTTCACTTAAGTTAATTCAAGATATTGTTGGAGTTGATCAAAAATTACCTATCAATGAAGCGGATATCATAGAGCGCATTGGCGCTCAAATTGGTGGTGTTGAACAAGTAGATCAACTAAAAACTATTTACCAGCAGGCAATAATTGTTAAAGTAATTGAAGCTCAAAAAATAGCTCGAAGCGATCATTTAAATTTATGCCAAATTGATGACAATCATTTAGTTAAAGAAGTAGACCGTTTAGAGAATGGCAATATTCAAGTAGTTTGCGGGGCAGATAATGTTCAAAAAAATCAAATGGTTGTTTGGTTGCCTCCAGGTAGTGTTATTCCGGTAAGCATCAAAAAAAATCCTATCAAACTAACTAGTAGAACGATTATGGGAGTTGTGAGTCATGGAATGTTGGCTAGTTTAGCTGAATTGGCAATTGGTGATAATCATCAAGGTATTGTTGTTTTGCCAGATGATATTCCAATAGGTACTAAATTAATAGATTATTTAAATCTTGATGATCAAATTGTCGATATTGAAAATAAAATGTTTACTCATCGACCGGACTTATTTGGTCAGATTGGAGTGGCCAGAGAAATCTGCGGTATTTATGGTTTACCCTTTAAAAGCCCAGACTGGTACAGGCAAGATAGAAAACTACAATCTGATCGACATGGTAAGTTAAAAATAAATAATCAAATAGAATCTTCATGTTTGAGATTTATGGCTGTTATTCTTGATAATATTAAAATAGAAAGTAGCCCTCTTTGGCTACAAAGCTATCTGTCTCGTCTAGGTATTCGTCCGATTAATAACATAGTCGATGTTACTAATTATGCAATGATGATAACTGGGCAGCCATTACACGCTTATGATAGGGATAAATTAGCCCCGAGCAATAAAGACGATAATCTTTTAGAACTATTTATTCGTCAACCCAAAGAGAAAGAACAACTTAAATTAATTGACGGCAGTATTATTGAGTTAAAAAATACCGATATAGTTATTGCCGATAGCCAAAAAGCCCTAGGACTGGGAGGGATTATGGGAGGACTAGAGTCTGAAGTTAGCGATCAGACTAGTTCTATAGTTTTGGAATGTGCCAATTTTGACATGTACTCCATTAGACGCTCATCAATGGAACATGGTTTATTTAGTGAAGCTGTGACCAGATTCAATAAAGGACAATCTCCTTGGCAATGCCCAGTAATCTTAGCTTATGTTTATGATTTAATAAAACAAATTTGTCCTAACGTCGAATTGGCATCAGAAGTTGCCGATCAACAATCTCCTAATCTTAAGCATATAGAAGAAGTCCAGACCGACCTAGATTTGATTAGATTATATTTAGGACTAACTCTAGATGATAATAATATTACCCAGCTATTAAATAATGTCGAACTCAATGCTAGAATCGTAGATAATAAATTAATTGTTACCCCTCCTTTTTATCGAACTGACTTAAATCAAAGTGAAGATATAATTGAAGAGATCGCTAGATTATATGGATATGATAAATTACCTCAGATTTTACCTCAAAGAAGTATTGTCCCTCCAAAGATAAACGATAAAATAAGCATTCGTCAAAATATTAGAAAGTCTTTAGTGGCGGCTGGAGCAAATGAACTATTAACCTATAGTTTCGTCGATCAAAAATTATTAATTCAATCGGGTCAAGATATTGATAATTGTTTTAAGCTAGCTAATGCCTTAAGTCCGGAATTAGAATATTATCGTAACTTAATACTTCCCAGCTTGCTTAAAAAAATTCATTTAAACCATAAAGCTGGATACGATTATTTTTGTTTATTTGAAATGGGCAAGACACATCAGAAAGATTTATTTGATCAAGATAAGCTTCCGGTTGAGAGTGAACGTTTGGCTATAGTCTATTCGGCAATTAATAAATATGCTAAAAATAATTATCAAGGACCAGCTTATTATCAGGCTAAAGTCTATTTGGATTATCTGTTGTCAGCTTTAGGGCTGGATAGTGAATTATTGATTAGTCGTCCGTTAATAAATTCTCAGCTAGAAAGTCAATGGCGATCACTTGCTCAGTTATTTGTTCCCCAAAGAGCAGCTATTATTAATTATAAGGAGATTATACTCGGAATAATTGGTGAGTTTAACTTATCTCTAGTTAAAGATTTAAAGTTACCAGATTTTTGTGCTGGTTTTGAGATAGATATTAATCAATTATTGAAAATAAAACCCGAAAATACCTTTAGCTATCGTTTATTGTCTAAGTATCCAAGAATTATCGAAGATCTGACAATTAATGCTAAGCATGATATGTCATATCAACAAGTTAGACAAAAGGTTATTCATCTAATTTATCAAAATATTGGCCAGGATATGAATTTAAAAATTACTTTAATTGATATCTATCAAGATAAAATCTTACAGAAACCCATCAGCTGGACTTTCCGGATTCAATTAGAAAGTTATCAGAGAACTTTAACTCAAAAAGAAATCAGCGATATGCTTGAGTCGGTAAAAACTAACTTTAATGATCGATAATAGATTTAGATAATTAACTATTAATAAGATATAATTTTTAATAAATATGCGTAAGGCTGCTCGAGCAATAATTATAAACAAAGACCAGATGCTTTTTTTGCATCGAAATAAATTTGGCAATGAATATGATATTTTAATTGGTGGCGGCATAGAAATGGGCGAAAATCCTGAGCAAACTCTACTCAGGGAGATTCAAGAAGAGAGTGGAGTTGAGGTGGGACAATTAAAACTTGTGTTTATCGAACAAGCTCCAGCTCCTTATGGGTTGCAATACATTTATATATGCCAATATCTTAGCGGTGAGCCGAAACTTGATGTTAATTCAACGGAATATAAGATAAATCAAATGGGAGTTAATAAATATCAACCGGTTTGGCGCAATATTAAGGATTTAGATAAGTTAACTATTAGATCACCAGCCCTAAAAGATGCTATCATAGATGGTATAAATAAAGGTTTTCCGGATCAACCTATCGACATTACTAATTATAGAAGAGAATAATAAGGAGAAAATATGGCTAAAAAAGATAGAATATTTGCTGGTTTTGGAGCGGCATTATTTCTAATAACATCATCAGCAGTGACTATTGCAGTGATCATTAGTCTTACTAGTAGTAGTTCAAGCAATACGCCAACAACTGCTACAACAACTGGCAGTACAACAAAACCAAAAACGAGTCAAAAATTACCGAGCGTTGGTTCAAAGTTACCTGGATATACGCCAGATACTAAACCTGTCACTAAATTAGAAATCCAGAACATTCAAATAGGCAAAGGAGCTGTGGTTAAGCCGGGAGCCACCGTAACAGCAGATTATATTGGAGCAATAGCTAGTACGGGTATAATTTTTGGCGAATCGGCAACTAGCGGTGGTCCACAAACCTTCTCTTTAAAGAATGTCATTCAAGGATGGCAACTGGGTATACCTGGAATGAGAGTAGGAGGGACTAGAGCTTTGCTGATACCGTCGGCATTAGGGTACGGCTCACAAGGAAATAATGGCATACCACCTAATTCTAATTTGTTTTTTGAAGTGACCATAGTTAAAGCAGTAAATCCATAAAAAAATAAGAAATATGTATTAAAAAACACAATATATAGCGTATTGACCAGAAAGCTAGCACTAGAATATACTATAGAAGCGAAGACCTTAAGAATTAAAAACAAAAAGATTTCAAGGCCATTCCAATTAAAGTAACAAAAAATAAGTCTATAAGGAGACTCAAAAAATGGTCAAAAACATAACGATTTTTACTACCAATACATGCGGTTACTGTCAAATGGTCAAAAAATATTTAACAGCTAAAGGTATGGGATATGATGAAGTTAACTTAGATCAACATCCCCATAGAAGAGCAGAAGCTCAAAATATAAGCGGTGCAATGACTGTTCCTATTACGGTTGTTACTAAAACAGACGACACAAAAGAAGTTATTGTAGGATATAATTTATCAAAATTAGTCCCTGCAGTTAATTAAATAGATATTAATAAGATTAAAGTTTAGGATGTAGATGTTTTGATATGAGTGATAATAAAACACATCAGCTGGTGATAGTAGGTGCAGGACCAGCAGCACTTAGTGCAGCAATCTATACTACCAGAGAAGACATCGAAACTTTATTATTCGAAAAAGGAGTAGTTGGTGGCTTAGCAGCCGTTACCGATATAATTGATAATTATCCAGGCTTTGCTCAAGGTGTGCACGGCTTGGATTTAGCTGAAAGTTTAAGAACCCAAGCAGAACGTTTTGGAGCTAACATAACTCTTGGTGAAGTGTTGGCTATTGATACATCTACGAAATATCCTAAATTGCTAACTACAGATGGCCAAGTGCGAACAAAAGCCCTATTAATAGCTACAGGTTGCGACTATAAAAAAACGGGGGTACCGGGAGAACAAGAATATTATGCTCGAGGAGTTCATTATTGCGCTACTTGCGACGGGGCATTTTATAGAGACAAGAAATTAGTAGTTATCGGAGGGGGTAACTCTGCAGTTCAAGAATCTATATTTTTAACTCGTTTTGCTAGTCATATAGATATCTTAGTTAGGTCTAAGATTAAAGCTAGTGAAGTTTTGCAAAAAGAATTACAGACTTATATCGATAACGGAAAAATAACCATACATCTGGGCATTTCTCCCAAAGAAATAGTTGGTAACGAAGATGGTGTTTATGAAGTAGTTGGCCAAACTACAAAAGGAGAACTTAAAAAATACCAAACTGACGGAGTGTTTATTTTTATAGGTCTTCAACCCAATACTAATTTTTTAATTAATAGTCAGGTAGAACTTGATAGATATGGTTTTATCGCTACCGATGGCAATCTAGAGACAACTGTTAAAGGAATTTTTGCCGCAGGAGATGTACGTAAAGGGGCGACGATGCAAATAGCCAGTGCATCAGGAGAAGGCGCTACTGCAGCATTGAAAATTAGAGAATATCTTGAAGGTAGATTACATACTTCTGAACCTAGAGAACTAGAAGTTAACCCTTAATCATTCTTCGTGAGCCGATATAGTCATCAATTTATTACCCATTTCTATTGGTGTACAATATTAAAAGAGTAGAATAAATACTATCAAAATTATAAAAGGAGAGAAATTATGCCAGATTATAATTTGGTTCTAGATCCAGGTGATTACCCAGCTGCTAAAGTAAATGTAGTAATTGAAATTCCTCAAGGTAGTCATTTAAAAGTTGAATATGACCGAAAAAGAGCCTGTTTTATGGTGGATAGGGTTGAGCCAAGTATATATCCTAAACCAGTAAATTATGGTTTTATACCGGCTACAACCGATGAGGATGGAGATGAATTAGACGTTTTAGTAGTCTGTAGCGAGCCTATACTAACTGGGATCTGGTTGGAATGTAGAGTAATAGGCGTTTTAATGTTTAATGATGACGGCGAAGGTGATCATAAAATTGTTGCCGTACCTAGTGATGACCGAGATAGCGGAGATGCTATTAGGTCATTAGATGATTTAGGAGAACGGTGGAAACAGAAAATAGCTGAACATTTTAACCACTATAAAGACTTAAAAAAACCTGGATCAACTAAAGTTTTGGGCTGGGGAGACATCGATCAAGCTAAAGAAATCGTTAGTCAATCTATAGAACGATACAACAAGCAAAAGAATGCAAGTAATTAACACAGCCAAAATTGTATTGGTTAATAGCAATCTAAAGCAATTACTAATAATCAAAAGAAGCTCAACTGATACTCGGCGTCCTCAACAATGGGACATACCTGGCGGAACAGTCGAGCCCGATGAACTAATTGAAAAGGGTGCGGTCAGAGAATGTTTGGAAGAATGTTCTATTACTATTCCAGAAGAATCCCTGAAGTTAATCTATACCACAAGAGACATAGTAGATAATAATAAAATATTAGTAAATTGGTTAATATTTAGCGGTTTTACTAATCAAGATAAAGTAGTCTTAAGTTATGAGCATCAAGAATATAAATGGGTTAACCTTGAACAGGCCATCAAATTAATCGCCTATGATCGTCAAAAATTAGCTCTAGAATTAATATATCAAAAGAAATTAATACCAGAACTTTTTGATTAATGGTTTGAAAAAGCTTCTATTTACTATATAATTTAGCCTATATAAAAGAATAAATATAAAATAAAAATAGGAGAATTTGCTAAGAATGAAAATAAAAGTTGCAATTAATGGATTTGGACGAATTGGAAGAATTGCTTTTAGGATCGCTAATGAGCGAGATGATATGGAAGTAGTTGGGGTAAATGATTTAACCGATACTAAAACTTTAGCTTACCTATTGGCTCATGATTCAAACTACGGAAATTATCAACATAAAGTCGAATACGATGAAAATAATCTGATTATTGACGGAACAGCCATACCTATATTTGCTGAAAAAGACCCTGCGTTGTTGCCTTGGGGAAAATTAAATGTTGATGTAGTTATTGAATCTACTGGTAGGTTTACCAGTGGTGAAACAGCTAGGGCTCATATCCAAGCAGGAGCTAAAAAAGTTGTGATATCAGCGCCGACTAAAAGTGACGATGTTAAAACTATAGTCATCGGTGCCAATGACGAAGAGCTAAAGAATGCAGGAGATATTATATCTAATGCGTCTTGTACTACTAATAGTGTTGCTGCAGTTATGGATATAATAGATCGAGAATTTACTGTTGAAAAGGCAATGTTAACTACAGTCCATAGCGACACGGCCAGCCAAACACTAACAGATAGTCCATCTAAAGATTTAAGAGAAGGAAGAGCAGCTGCTCACAATTTAGTGCCGACTACTACGGGTGCCGCTATTGCAGTCGCTAAGACAGTTCCGAATTTAGTGGGTAAATTCGACGGCCTAAGTGTTCGAGTACCTACTCCAGTTGTTAGTATAAGCGACGTAACTATGCTATTAAGTCGGAATACCTCTAAGCAAGAAGTTAACGATCTGTTAATAAAATCATCTCACGATCCATATTATCAAGGAATAATCGACGTATCTGATGAACCTTTAGTTAGCACTGATTATATAGGCAATTCAAACTCAGGTATTGTTGATCTCGAACTGACTAATGTAGTTGCTGGTAATTTAGTTAAAGTAGTTGTTTGGTATGACAATGAGTGGGGCTATTCAAATCGATTAGTAGAATTAGTTGCAGATGCCGGACGATTGTTGTATCAAAAAAGTCAAAGTACTAATTAATGGTAATTAATGATGCAAATATTTCTGGGTAGTGATCATAACGGTTTAGACCTAAAAAATCATATCTATCAATTTCTCAAAAATGGGAATTATGATGTTCAAGATAAAGGAGATATTAAATTTAGACCAGAAGATGATTTTCCTGTTTTTGCCTCTAGAGTAGTTAATGCAATGAGAATAACCGACGATCAAGATCCCAGAGGAATACTTATTTGCGGCAGTGGACAAGGAATGTGTATGGCGGCAAATAGGTATAAAGGAATAAGAGCCGCATTGTGTTGGAATATTATAGAGGCTAGATCATCCAGGAATGATGATAATAGTAATATTTTATGTTTATCTGCTAAATCTACTTCAACTAATGAAGCAGAAGGAATAATAAATACCTGGCTTAATACTTCGTTTGCTGCCGCTCCAAGATTTATTCGTAGATTAAAAGAGTTAGATGAGCTAACTTAAAAGAGAAACAACATTAAATCATGCCCATAATATGTCCAACTGTCACCGTAGAGACTGTACAAGAATATTTACAACAGTTAAATATTGCCTCTAATTTATCTAAACGCGTTCACATAGATTTTTCGGATGGCACTATGTCTGACAGAAAGCTTCTAGGAATGAAAGATATTAATTGGTCTAATCCTGATCTGCTAGTAGATATTCATCTTATGTCCAAAAAGCCAGATTTCACATCTATAATGACTAAGACTAATAAATTTAATTTAGTCATAGTTCATGCTGAAGTAAATTTAGATATACCAAAAATAGCTAAACTATTAAAACAATCCAATATCAAACTAGGACTTGCTGTTATGGAGAATAGTGACAACAATTTAGTAGCAGCACATATAGAACTAATAGATCATGTATTAATTTTTTCAGGTAATCTTGGCTATCAGGGTGGATCTAATGCCGATTTGTCTCTTTTAGAAAGAGTTAATTATTTTAAATTAATAAAACCGCAGCTAGAAATAGGCTGGGATGGTGGCATAAACGATAAAAATATTCAGAAGATTATTCAATCAGGAGTTGATGTATTAAATGTCGGTGGATTTATTCAACATTCCGTTAATCCTCAAGAAGCTTATGCTAAACTACAATTAGTACTAAATCAAAATAAATGATTAACAATAAAAAATACTCCATCGAACAGCTAGAATTAATTACCAATAATATACGTCAAGATATTATTAAAATGCTCCTGAAAGCTGGAAGCGGTCATACTGCAGGACCATTAGGTTTAGCAGATATCTTTAGCGCCTTATATTTCGATATATTAAAACACGATCCTAAAAATCCTGAATGGGCAGATCGGGACATTTTATTATTGTCTAATGGACATTGTGTTCCTGTTAGGTACGCTGCAATGGCTGAGGCTGGATATTTCGATAAAAAAGAACTGATGACTCTTAGACAATTAGGTACTAGACTACAGGGTCACCCGGAAAGATTGAGATTGCCGGGACTCGAATCTACTTCTGGGCCTTTAGGGTCTGGCTTAAGTCAAGCTTGTGGTATTGCCTTAGCTCATAAGATGGATAATATCTTGCATCGTTGGATTTATATTGTTATGGGCGATGGTGAAACCGATGAAGGTAATGTATGGGAAGCAGCTATGTTTGCTGGTAATAATCATCTAAGTAAAATTATTGCCATTATTGATCGCAATAATATACAAATTGATGGTCCTACGGAAATTGTTATGCCCCTAGAAGACTATAAAGCTAAATGGGAAGCCTTTGGATGGTATGTTATAGAGATTGACGGGAATAACATAGAAGACGTCATTGATGCATGTGCTATGGGTCGAGCGATCAGTGAAAAACCAGTCATGATTTTAGCTTATACTATACCTGGTAAGGGAGTTGATTTTATTGAAAGTGATTTTCATTGGCATGGAATCCCACCAGATCATCAACAGGCCATCAAAGCAATTGCTGAATTGAGAACTCTTAACGGGCGCATTAGGAGTGAACATGAATAATAATAAATTAATTGTGGACGTAACTAAGGAAGAAATTCAAAAAGCACCAATTCGTAAAGGTTTTGGTATAGGATTAAAAAAAGCCGGGGAACAGAACAGCAATGTAGTTGCTGCTTGTGCAGATTTAACAGAATCTACTCAAATGTTTTTATTTAAAGAGGCTTTTCCTGAAAGATTTGTTGAAATAGGTGTAGCCGAGCAAAATTTAGTTACCATAGGTTCAGGTTTAGCAGCTGGGGGTAAGATTCCTTTTGTTAGTAGTTATGCAGCTTTTAGCCCAGGAAGAAACTGGGAACAAATTAGAACCACCATATGTTTAAATGATAGACCGGTAAAAATTGTTGGTTCCCATGCAGGAGTTAGCGTAGGACCAGACGGAGCTACACATCAAATGTTGGAAGACATTGCATTAATGCGAGTACTCCCTAATATGGTAGTTATTGCACCGTGCGATTCAATTGAAGCCGAAAAAGCAACATTGGCTATGGCTAATGATCCAAGACCAAACTATATGCGTTTAGCTAGAGAGGCAACGCCAATAATTACCATTGAATCTACACCCTTCGAAATAGGTAAAGCCCAAATTTTTGAATCGGGTAGTGACGTTACCATTATAGCTACCGGAACAATGACTTATTATGCCCTACTAGCAGCCAATCAATTATATAAAGACGGGATAGAAGCTGAAGTAATTCATTTAGCAACCATTAAACCATTAGATAGCCAGACTATCATTAAGAGTTTGCAAAAAACTGGTGCAGTGGTGACTGCGGAAGAAGGTCAGATAATTGGTGGATTAGGTGGAGCAATAGCCGAATTAGCAGCTGAGAATTGCCCTGTGCCGATCAGACGAATAGGTATTAAAGATCGTTTTGGAGAATCAGGACAACCTGAAGAACTACTTCATTATTTTGGTCTAGACAATGATCATATTAGGCTAGCTGCACACGAAGTAGTCAACAAAAAATAAAAACAAGGAGAAAAATATATGCCACAAACGCTACGACAAATAAGAGATAATTGTTATAAAGCTAGAGAGCGAATGAAACAAGCTAGAAATGAACATTGGGCTTTCGGTGCTTTTAATTTGGACGATGAACCAACTCTTATAGCAGTTGCTCGCGCTGCTCAAAAACACCAAGCCCCTGTATTGGTTGAAGTTAGTCAAGGAGAAGTAGATGATATTGGTCTAGATAATATTCGAGATCTTGTTGATAATATAAAAGAGCAATATAGTATAGAAGCTTACGTCAACTTAGATCATAGTCCTAGCATACAAGCGGCTAAATTAGGTATTGAAGCGGGTTTTGAATTTATACACATAGATGTTTCCCAAGCTAATCATGACGATAGCGATCAAGCAATAATCGATGCCACTAAAGCAGTAGTTGAATATGCCAAACTAACAGGAGCTTTAGTGGAAAGCGAACCTCATTATTTTGGCGGCTCTTCTAATTTACATAAAGAAGATATAGATTATCAAGAAATTAAGAAAACTTTCTCTACTCCTCAAGGAGCTAAATTGTTTGTTGAACAGACGGGTATTGATACCTTTGCGGCGGCTATTGGTAATTTACATGGCAAATATCCAGTCCCTAAGATACTTGATCTAGATTTACTTCAACAAATACGCGAAGCTATTGATTGTAATATAAGTTTACATGGTGGCAGCGGTACGCCTGGGCATTATTTTAGAGATGCAGTCAAGATCGGTGTAAGTAAGATTAATATTAACTCGGACATGAGAGTTGCCTATAGAAAGACCTTAGAGAGAACACTTAAAGAAAACCCAGATGAATACTCAGTCGCTAAACTGATATCTAAATATGTTGTACCAGCTGTTCAAGAAATAGTTGAAAGTAAGTTAATTGACTTTAATTCTAGCGGTAAAGCCGTAGTTTAATTTTACTGGTTCTATTTCCGACAATTAGAACTGTAGTAAGTAATTCTACAACTATTTACTAATAGTTATAACTTAGATTATAGTAGTAGTTAATGCAATCACTAAGTGAGGGAGAAAAAAGGCAGGTATTAGGTTCGGTTTTAGCCGATCAATTAGCTGCAATTCAGGAATCCGTAAAAGATGTTCCTGAAATAAAACAACAATTACAAAAACTGGATCAAGATATTTTGCAGATAGGCTCAGATATGAAAATTGTTAAAGCAGCAATTACAGATATTACCCAGCAAATTAATGAACACGAAAATCAACTTAGACATTTACAAGCAATATAAACAAGCAAAGGTGGGAAAAGATTATGGTAGAAACTCCAGAAGTAATTAGTATCGGAGATATTGTAACAGACGTTTTTATTAAGTTATTAGAAGATCAAGCACATCAATACGACAACGAACAAGGTAAATGGCTAGCTATGCCCTTTGGCACCAAAATACCCTATGATAGCGTAGAAACTATTAAAGGAGTTGGCAATGCTGCGAATGCGGCAGTAGCTTTTGCTAGGCTAGGATTAGATTCGGCTTTTGCTACTAATGTAGGTGCAGATCAAATCGGCAGAGACATGATAGCTACTATGGAAGACAATAATGTCGACTCAAGGTTTATTAGAATAAATAACAATAAAATAATCAAAGTACATGTTCCTCAAATTAACCTTATAATTATTGGCTATTACCCCACATGGAAATGACCAATGCGCATGAAAGACATCAGGTTTTTCCTTAATGCATTCAAAAAAGGTGAAGACAAAAAAATTCAAAGTCATTATTACCAACTTTAAATAACCAATCTTGGATTTA
>JAJZWH010000073.1 GCA_021846765.1 bacterium
AACTTGAGCTTTTGTAAAGTGCATGATTCCTTACCAATATTTCTTAGAAAAATTTCTACAGTGTATCTCCCAAGGTTTGAGTTTCTCATTCCAAGAGAAATTTCTACAAACGGATGTTTTTCAGATTTTTGTTGGACATGTTTAGCACCTAAAACAACGTCACCATTTATATTATTGTCTCTGCCAGAAACTAAGTTTAAGTTACTTTTCCTAACTTTATTATGCGATTCATTTGCGCCTACACCCATGTTTTTAGACCATGTGGGTTGTATCTTAATTCTTAAATTATCTATTATGCTACTAATACTCATAAACCACCTCTTTCAATAAGCTAATCTTCATTATTTATTACCCTGTTGTTTTGAAGTCTTTTTATTGACTTTTTTGCTATATTTTGCTACATTTAATTTATCACCAATGGAAGAATTCCCCTGTAAGGTTCCGTCCTTATGGGGGCTCTTCTTTTTATAGCCTCTATATTCGAGTTTGTTCTTGAGATCGTTCATGTCTCTGGTAAAAGGTCGAAGCTCTTTTATTTTTAATAGAGCCGAATACTTGAATCGGTTGGGCACTATTAAAGCTTCGAGTTTTTGTTTAGTAATGAGATGATTCACGAGGCAATAAAAATCTCCATCTCCGGTAACTATTACTGCTTTTTCATAATCGTTAAAATCAATCATAGCTTGAAGGATTAACTCAGCATCGCAATTTCCTTTTGTTTTGCCATCCTTATAAGTAAGCGTCGGTCTAAATATACAGTGAAAGCCCGAATCCTGTAAAAAAGAATAGAGGTCTTGATTACTTGGCATATAGCCTATAAATATATATGCTTTTGTAACACCAAATTTTTCTTTTAAATAAATCCTGAAGCGAGCAAAATCCAGTTTCCATCCGAGTTCTCTAATAGCCAGATTGAGATTCTGACTATCTATAAAAGCATAATTTGATTTATTTGATTTCATAACCAATCTTCTTCAAATTTTCTTTAATTTGTTTTTCAAGTTCGTGGCTTTTAGTAAAATGGTCTTTTAATTCAGAGGTTAAACGTTTCATCTTCTCTTCGAAAGCTTCGTCATCGTCTTCAACTTCTGCACTCCCTACATAGCGACCAGGTGTTAGGACAAAGTCCTGTTCGGCTATTTCGTTTAGATTGGTTACTTTCCATTCCCCTGGTTTATCACTATATTTTGGGTCTTGTAGTTTGAATTGTTTGTAAACGTCACTTAGTGCATTAATGTCTTCGTCGGTAAGCTCGCGGTTACGACGATTGATCATTTTACCCATGTTACGGGCATCTATGAATAAAACCTTATTCTTACGGTTAGTTCTATCTCTCGAAATAAACCATAGGCAAGCTGGAATGCCGGTGTTGAAAAATAATTGGCTAGGTAAAGTCACGATGCAATCTAGTAAATCAGCCTTGACGATGTTTTTGCGGATTTTACCTTCACCACTACTTTGACTACTCATACTGCCATTGGCTAGGACAAATCCGGCTGTACCGATTGGACTCAAGTGATGGATGAAGTGCTGTGCCCAAGCAAAGTTAGCGTTGCTAACTGGCGGAACACCGTATACCCACCTAACATCGTTTTTGAGTAGTTCTCCGCCCCAATCACTAACGTTAAAGGGAGGGTTAGCAATCACAACATCAGCCTTAAGATCGGGTAGTTTATCGCTATGTAGCGTATCGCCATACTTAATGTCTGCACCAATACCACGAATAGCCATGTTCATTTTACCAAGTCTCCAGGTAGTCTGATTAGACTCTTGTCCATAAACGGAGACTGCTCCCTTTTTATGTTGTCTATCTTCAATAAACTGCTCTGATTGGACAAACATACCACCCGAACCACAACAAGGATCATAGATGCGCTCACCAGTTTTTGGTTCAAGCATAGAAACAAGTAAGCGTACAATACTGCGCGGTGTGTAGAATTGGCCACCGCGTTTGCCCTCCGCGTCAGCAAACATACCCATAAAGTATTCATAGATACGACCAAGTAGATCTTTACTTTCGTGACCTTTATCAAAAGTCATATTACTGAAAGTGTCGATCAGTTCACCAAGTCGGCGTTTATCCAAAGCTTCTCGGGCATAGTTTTTAGGTAGCACACCTTTTAATGTGGTGTTATCGCGCTCGATAACATCCATGGCATTATCTATCAGCACACCGATATTGGGCTGTTTGGCATTATCTTTAAGGTATGACCAGCGAGCTTCTTTAGGAACCCAGAAAATGTTTTCAGCCAGATATTCATCCTTGTCTTCAGGATCAGCCAGTTTATCTGACTCCAGTTTTCTATGCTTTTCTTCAAAAGCATCAGAAATATACTTAAGAAAAATAAGACCCAATACTACGTGTTTATATTCTGCCGCATCCATATTATTACGAAGCTTGTCAGCAGCTTGCCAAAGTTTTTGTTCTATTTCCCTTATATCCATTAATACTATTTAACAACATCTTATCCGTAATTGCTAGGGTATATTTTATGCAATTATCAACGATATGGCTAACTATATAGTTATGCACATGATTTTCTAAAAAACGTATAATAACCCTTGCAATTATACGTGCTTGTATAGTATTATATACATATGTGTATAGTTAATAGAGGGTATCATGGCTAGACTAAAAGGTTCAAGGAATAAGAATTCAGACGAAACTCCGCTCTATTCGACTTTGCCAACTGAAGAACGAATTGTAGTACTAGCTAACCTCATTGTTGATAGTATTCTAGAAGATCAAATTAACGGTGAAAGATTACTTAAACGGCTTACAAGGCAAAACTATGGATCAAACGCCTGAAAATGCTATAGCAGCTATACGCGTATCATCAGTTCGACAAGGTACTGAAGGAGACTCGCCTGAAGCCCAGAAAGAACAGATTGAACGTTTTGCCCAGTCACACAATATTAACCTCAAAGAGGTCTTTATTTTTCTAGAATCGGCATCTAAAGAAGTTCAACCTATGCAACAAGCCATTAATTACTGCAAAGAT
>JAJZWH010000074.1 GCA_021846765.1 bacterium
ATAGATCGTAACGAATAAAAGTAAACCAATTACCTATGTGCGGGTAATCATAGACTGTTGGACCGCAGGTATATATACTAACATTAGATTGCTCTAGGGGTTTTAATAATTCAATTTTTTTATTTATCGTATTATAAAGTTGCATTGTACAGCTCCATGGAACGATTAATTATTTGCTTTTTAATTTGATCAATCGGACTAGAATTGAGAATTTTAAAACCACTTGCGTATTGATGACCGCCGCCATTAAAAGTTTCAGCTAGTTTATCGGCTATAGGTGTATTAAAATTAGTTCGGATTTTTCCTGTGACTTTATTGTTGGGGTATATTTTGAGTACTACCGCTATAAGTGTATTAGTGGTTAGTCTCATATCGTCTAGTGCAAGAATTGCCGGATTATACAGAGGACTATATTTTTCTATCTCTGACCAAGGAATAGTTAGTATTGCTATTCGATTGTCATCGTAATATTCAATCCGCTGAAGTAATGAACCTTTATAGTGGACTATTTCTGGTGATTTTCTCATTGTATCTCGTCGAGCATTTTCTAGCTCAGCCAAAGAAACTCCGCCTTCAACCATTTCGCCAATAATGTGGACCGTTCTGGCACTGACGCTATTAGTCGTAAGGCCTAAACTATCGGATAGAATTGCTGCAGCTAGAGATTTTTTACCAGATAGTGTAATGTCCCATTTGAGTTGTTTGGCCAGTTCATAAATTACTTCTGCGCTGGCTGAAGCTTGGGGAATATTTAATCTAGTTGTTGCAAAATCTATAGTTGGATCAGTTTGATGATGATCAATGATTATCAGAGGTTTTGATGCAAGTTGTTGATGAGTAACGCGTTTAGTCAAATTCTCAATTAGCGAGCTAGATGACGTATCGACAATGATCGATAAATCAAATGAATTAGTTAATTCCTGTTGGACACGATCCCAGCCTTCTATGTAGTGTAAATAATTTGGTAATTCTACTCCGCATATCATAAGAGTCTGTTTATTTAGCTTATAGAAAATTTGTTCTAATCCTAAACTACTACCTAAACTGTCCCCATCCGGGTTGTCGGGCTGGATAATTAATATGTTTTTAGCTTGATCAACTAAATCTTTAATTTTGTTACTTTCAGGATACATTTATTTATACTTTAGGTTAGATCATTATTAATAATTATTGATTGACGATGTTCGATAGCTCGTCCAAGTGTTATTTGATCGGCATATTCTAAGTCAACACCTATAGGAAGACCTCTAGCTAATCGGCTTATTTTAACTGGTTTATTCTGTAGCTGTTGTTGAATGTATAGGGCCGTAGATTCTCCTTCTACGCTAGCGTTAGTGGCCAAGATAACTTCCTTGACTTGATCCTCAGTGATTCGAGCGATAAGTTCGGGAATATGTAGTTGTTCTGGGGAGATGCCGTCAATGGGAGATATTAAACCTCCTAAAACATGATAAGTGCCATTAAACAAATTGGTTTTTTCGATAGCAACTATGTCAAAAGGTTCAGCTACTATGGCTATAGTTGTTTTATCTCTTTTTGGGTCGGTGTACAGCTCAGACAATTGTTGTCCGGCCGGAACTAAAGCAAAAGTTTTTTGACAATACCCTATCCCACCAGATAAAGACTGGAGAGCAGAAGCTAGCTTAATGTTGGCTGAGGTAGAATCGTGTTTAATAAACCAATAAGCGTAACGTTCTGCTGTTCTTGGACCAACGCCAGGAAGGGCGTTAAAAGCATCAATTAAATCACTAAGTGCGGGTGGTAAAATATTCATTTTATTAAGTAATAGTTCGAATGGCTATAGTCCTAGACTTCCTAACATCCCCATCATTGGTTCCATCTTTTCGGCTGCTATTTTTTGACTAACTTGGATAGCTTCTTTAACTGCATCTTCGATCCATCTCTCTAATTGAGTAATATCACTTAAGTCAACAGATTGAGGGTCAATATGGATTTTCTTAATTTTTTGTTCACCAGTAATTTCGACTACTACAGCTCCGTCGCCTTTTTCTACTCTAATAACGTCTTTTTCTAATTCTTTTTGAATTTTCTTAACTTTCATCATCATTTTAGCTTGATCTAGTTTACTCATATGTATAATTATTCCTCTTTTATTATTACCTTTATACTAGCTATAAGTTAGTATAGCAAAACTAGGATAATTTTAGTTAGGGTTTATAGATGTATTGACTGGCTGAAGATGGATCGTTAGCCCAGGCTACATAATAACTTCTAGCAGAGTAGTAGCAACTAAAAGCAACAACTAATGTCATGAGTATATAACCGGTATATCTGGCGAACGGATTAAATGGGAAAACACTGTACCATTCTTTTAATAAGTAAGCTAAGCCAGTACCTATAGATATGCTAATTAAAGGCAATAAACTGAAAACTGAAATTTCTCCAAAGCCACTAATAATCAATAGAATAGCAGTCAATATGAGCCAATTTCTCCAGCGCCAATTAGAAATATGACGAACATAAAAAATAATGCCGATTAATCCAATTAAACTTTCAGCTACGGGCATTATAGGTAAATGTCCTAGGCTAAGAGTTGGACTAAGATTGACAGAGTGAATGAATAGATCTAAAAAGTTGTCTGCTATGTTTTTAACAAATATACTTATAGCACTTAATTTAGTGTTTAGTCCGTAGCCCAACCAGATGACTAATTGATGTTCGGAAAAATGAACAATCAATCGATAAGCTAAGGGGAGTATCAGTAGGATATTAAGTGTTATTAAAATTATCTTTTTATTTATGTTGAGCTGTTTAAAAGCATTTCTAATTACTGAATTGGATATGATTAATGCTGTAATTACTAACCATAGTCCACCTGGTATATATAAGCTGCCACTAATAACAGCTATAAAAATAATTAAATTTTTAAAACTTTTATGTTGATTTAAAAGAGTTATAACAAACACTAAGGCAATAGGTACCAATAATTCGGAAGAATATAGGATAGCTTGTCT
>JAJZWH010000018.1 GCA_021846765.1 bacterium
CAGAAACCTCGGCTCTTGACGGTTCTAGTTCTTCAGTCATAGAAATAAGCATTTGAGTAGCCACAATAGTTGGAGTTGCATAACGTTGACCAAGACCAATGATTTTTCTCTGGACAACAGGAATACTTTCAGGTGGCGTCTCTACTGCCAAATCTCCTCTTGCGATCATTACAACATCAGATTCACTAATTATTTCTTCTAGATTATCAATAGCTGCTTTAGTTTCAATTTTTGCAATTATCTTAGCTTGATAATTCATACCACTCAATAATTGGCGTAAATTAACTATATCCTCTGCCGACTGAACAAAACTTAAAGCCACATAATCAATATCCTGAGATGATCCAAAAATTAAATCAGCCCTATCTTTAGCTGTTATGACATCACCTTGAAGGTTAGTATCAGGAATATTAATGCCTTTGCGCTTAATTAACATGCCATCATTTAAAACCTCAACATAGACAACCCCATCCTTAACAGCACTTACTACAGTGTGCACCCGCCCATCAAACAGCAACACCCTTTCCCCTCTTTTAACTTTTAAGCTCAAATCATACTGAGTAGGTATGTGTCCATTTTCAGCAAAGTTAGCATTGAATTCAAGAGGTAGAGTCTGTCCTTTACGCACATCTATAACTCCATCAAAATCACCTAAACGAATTTTTGGACCCTGCAAGTCTTGTATAATGGCCACTGTTTTGGATAATTCTTTGGCAGCTTTTCTAACCCAAGCAATTTGACGTTGTCGTTCTTGATGAGTTCCATGAGAAAAATTAAATCTGATACCGTTTGCGCCAGCCGAAATTAGTTCCTTAACCAGTTGGTAACTATCACTAGAAGGACCAATAGTCGCGATAATCTTTGATCTTCGCCAATCTTTGAGTGATTTTTTTAAGTCTTTGTTATACATCATACCCACCTTTTTTCTATATCTAGTATATGAGTCAGATTAAAAAAATAAAAGACTTGAATAAATTTCAAGCTTGGTGAATAAAATTATATTTTAACGCCAAAACAGCACTCATTGTTCTATAATCTACCTCATCCCATCCAACGCGATTCATTTCAGATATAGTCCAACTTCCATTTAACGGATTAACTTTCTCGACAAAAGCCACATGACCAAGACCACCAAGAGCATTAGGATCTTGCATAATAGCTCCATAGCTAGGCGTATGGTTCACTATATAACCGTCAAGTTTGGCCCGAGCCGCCCAAGTAATGGCATTACCCCAAGTGTTGGGAATTGGCTCGCCTATCTGTAGTCGTCTTAAAGCCGCCCAGTAAGTACACTCACCATAATCATATTGATCACTAGCTACTTGAGGTTGATTAAAGATACTTACTACGTCAGACGCTAGTGCATCAATATTAGTCACCGAGAATAAGGCAATTATCGGTAGGGCCATTAAAATAAAAGTTATAAAAAGAGCTATTAGAGTAAAACGTTTCATAAGTCATCTAAAATCATTTCATTAGGATCAGTAGTAATTAGTGGATGTTCACTGCTCGAAGCTACAATAGTCAAAGCCACATGATTAAGATCAGCCACAATAAGTGCTTCTCCTCTATCGCAAGTTAATAGATAATTATTTTCGTATTCGCTTAATTGGAATTCAGACGTCACATTTTGAATAGTCGTCGTATCTTGTCTCATTAAAATTCTCAGTGAGCTTTGAGATGCTATAGCTCGCCCATATTCGTTAGATAGAAAATCGTTTGCTTGTTGAGAAATAATGGCTACTCCTAACCAATACTTTCGAGCTCTGCGGACCAATCCAGAAACAAAGCGAGCACTTTCTTCGTGCTCTAATAATAACCATCCTTCATCAATAACCAATAGGCGTTTTTGGAGATTTTGTTTAATTTTATTTTGCACAAAATTAGCAATTACCAGCATCATAATTTGACGTAAACTTTCGGACAAATCTTTAATATCGAAAACTATTAAGCGATTATTTAAATCAATACTTGTGGGTTTACTGAAAACGCCACTAAGAGATCCACTAATGTACTTATCCAATCGCTCGGCTAACTTTAGTTCGTCAAGTAATATTAATTGTTTATAAAAATCAGTTAATAACGGTTGTCTATTTAAACTATGTGCATAAACTGCCATAATTGATTTATCGACAACAGCTTTTTCTCTTGAAGACAAACCATCAACCATTAAAGCAATAATTTCAGTCAAATCTTGAACGTGTTCAGCTATCTCAGACTCCGAATCATTGGTTTTTAAATTTAAATCGAAAGGATTAATATATTCCTTAGTGTTGGCTGATAATTTTATATAAGTACCCTTAACTGATTCTGTTAGCTTAGAATACTCTCGCTCTGGGTCAATAACGATTACATTAACACCTTGCATTAATTGTCTCAGTATTTCTACTTTAGTAGCATAACTTTTGCCACTTCCAGATTGAGCAAAGGTAATACTATTCGCATTATTCAAACTAAACCGATCCAACATAACTAACGAATTATTAGATTTATTAATCCCATAAAGTATGCCATTTTCTTGAACTAATTCTGATGAAATAAAAGGAAAACAAAGAGCTGCAGAGCTACTATCCATATTACGCTTGACGTTGAGTCTATCTTCTGCGCGCGGTAAGATAGATTGCAATCCAGCTAATTGTTGATAGCGAGCAATCTTAGTAAAAAACATCCGTGCCGCTAAAGCAGATTCAATTAATTTAGTTAGTTTATCAATATCGCTTAAGGAATCAGCTCTTAGAGTAATATATATAGAAATTAAAAATAGTTTTTCTTGACCACGCTGTATTCTGTTTCGAAGATCTATAGCCGACTCTAATGGATCAGCAATATCCGAACCGACAATTTTACCTGATTTAATCATAGCCTGTTTAGTTGATTCTATTTCAGTTATTTTACGATTAAGTTTCGGTAAGGCTAATTCGGGTTCTACGTCTTCAATATGGAAACTAATATCAATATCCCGGTTAAAATTGATTAAATTTTCTAACCAACCTGAATGTGCTACAAACGGAAAACCAGAAATATATAAAGTTCTAAAATAAATCCCATCTATTATTAAATAGTCGATTTGCTCTTGGAGACCGCTGTAGCTAATTAATCCTAACTGGTCTTGCAAACCAAAACAAAATTTATTATTTTTTTTATGTTTATCTTTAAAATTAATCATCGCCTAAATCCTGTTTGATTAAAGCAGCATGCATAATTCTGAGAGCTGAATCTGACAAGGGTTCAATTTTAGCTAATTTTGGATTATAGAAAACATAGAATAAATTTAATAACTCTAAACTTGACAATAAACGAGCGTGCATGCCTAAACGTTGCAAACCTTTAATCACTATATCTGTTCGTAAAGTTAACTGTTCTTTTACTAAATCATAATCTTGTTTAGTTAAAGGGCACAACGGGATTACTACATAGAAACTTCTTGTTAATATTTTGTTAACATTAACTAAACCTTTTATGTATTGGACATATTTTTGAAGTTGCTGTTGATAGATATCTAATTCTTTTAATGCCTTGGACTCTATTTCCATTAAATAATTATCTAGATCAATTTCTCTAGTTCTAATAATAATTTGGATAGGTCCTCCCAGACTATTTAAAAAACTTTGGTAAATATCAATTAAAGCATCTTGTTCGGAATCACTTTTTAGTTCAAAATTAATAGCAGAGGTTTCTACGACACAACAAAATTTATTATTAGTGAGCATTAATATGCCATCTCTTACCCCGTCTATATCAATCTGCTTTTGGGCAGATCCAACTACATTTTTATTGAATAGATGCATTTAAATTACCCTTTCCGTCGGTGTAATAGTGAATGCTTTTTTGTTTGATTAGATTGTCTATAACTATACGTTCATCTATAGAGAGTCGATATTTTGGAATTTTTTGTCGATTAACTGAATTAACCGTTTCGGGGCTTTGATCATTCAAATAATCTGTCTGCTGACAATAGCAATTGTGGTGGTTTTTAACACTATACAAGTAATAGTCTGGGCGAAAATTAAATTCAGCAACTAACACCACCCATCTAAGAACAATGATGCCATTAATCCTCACTGCCAATAAAAGTGGCGGCAAGCTCAAAATTAGTAATAAGATGATTTTATATACTCTAATGTGCATAAACGGAGGTAAACCTAAAAATACTAAAGCACTCATAAAGATAGGGGATATCAATAATACAACTTGGGTCAAGTTTAGATTTGCAGCAATAATATCTTCAACTGAAATAACCTGAGCAGGAACTATGGTAGTTTTCATTGTTGGTTTGCCTTTTTAATTTGACTCTTGGTTTCAGTCACATTAGACTGGACAAGCTTTCCCCTAGAACCGTTAACAAATCGACTAGACGAAAAAGTATCTTTATCCAGTAATTGGTTAAAATTGCCGGCATAGCTATAACGAGCGGTAAGGGCTAAATAACTAACACCGTTAACAAAACTCCCTCCCAATCTACGCGCAGTTTTAGGCCCTAATGTCGAATAGTTCAATTGCATTAAAACTCCCTGGGTTTTAATTAAGGCAACTAGTGTAGCCAGACCTAATAATAAAGACATGATCGGGTCTGGAGTTCCTTTTGAATTAACGGCAATGTCTGCAAATAAAGATCCGGCCAGAGCTAGGATAATTACATGAATAAAAAGAACGAAAATAGTTGCCAGATAAGTCTTGAGTGCACTTTCAGCAAAATCTCTAGTACTTGGGAGTAACCACATTAGCACAATGAACGGAGAAAGGATTGCCCCCAAATATAGAGCTACCAATCGACCAATATAGTAAATAAGTAAAATAACCGTAAATATTAAAAAGATTACTAATATTAATACTGCAGCTAAACTATAACCGCTAGCACCTGATACTAGATTATATAAACTATGCCAGGGTGTTACGTTGCCAATGCCCGATCTTAAGGCATTGATCATAGCATTAGAAAGTTCAATTATTCCATCTAATAAATAAATTGAAGTGTTAATTACCACTACAGTAGCTAATATTTGAGGAATTAAAGTTTTGATATTAATATCTTTTAAACCTAATTGTTCAGCGCTCATCACCTGAAAGCCAATTAAAGCAATTACCAATACAATTAAGCCATCAGCAACAGTAGTAGCTATGACCCATAAATGAAGAACACTGGGATTATTAGCCAGCAGTGGGGTACCTTTAGTAAAATAACTCAGAGCATCAATAAATGGCCGACCAGCAGATTCAATAATAGAATCGAAAACACCGACAATAGACTTAATTAATATATCTACTAAGCTAGTAGAAGAACTAATTGGTTTAATAGCCTTTAATTGGGGCAATTGCTGACTAGCATGATTAGCCACTGGACCATAAGCGTGCTTTAAGATTAAACTTATTGCCGATGCGCTAATAACAATAACCAAACCAAGTAAAGAGCGAATAATTATCCGTTTGGCTCTAGCTAATTTTTGCGGATTACCAGAACTTGTTATATAAATTATTCCGCCCCAAATAATGAAAAATACGCTTAGTAAAATAGCTATGGATATCATCGCTAAGATAATTGGACTGACAAAATGATTAATACTGCTAGATACCATGCTAATTTAAATCCTATCCACCAAAAGCAGAGCTAGCCAAACTAGCTACTATATTACTGAGCACAAACGCGGCAATAGTTATAGCTAATCCAAGAGCAGAAAAAATAATTGTTCGCTTGGCATGTTCTAAATTATTCGGATTACCACTGCTAGTAATGTACTTAAAACCACCCAGGACAAAAAAGCCGGTTGCTACCAAACCTGCAATACCAGTCAATGCAGTAATAATACTTTTTATAAAAGTATTAACTTGGGTAATATTAGCTGTCGCAGCAAAGCTATTAGCAGAAACGAATAAAGGCGCGATAAACCCTAAATATATACTTATACAAATAGCTAGTTTAGATTGCTTCATATGCCTCCCGTTGATTTATGGCAAAAGTATATAAACCAAAAAAGTATATCGGCAAACTAAAATAACCATAAACACTATCAATAACTTTGTTTGTATAACTTAAATACCTGTTTGTATAAACAAACAATAGCTTAGTAACCTCTTAGCTTTAAGCTAGATAAGCAAAAGCATATTTTTGAGCACTAAATACAATTTTAAATATTAAAAATATATAAAACTTATTTTTTATTCCATAGAGTTTTGGCAGCTATCTTACTTCTATCTATGCGATCCTTATAACGTTCAGCAATATCCCTAACTTCTTCCAGTAAACCGTCATTAAGGGTGGTAGGATCTAATCCTAGACTTAAAAATTGATTATTTTCTACTATTAATTCGTTTTCCGCAGCTTCATTTCTAGGATTAGCTAAATAACAAATTTTAGCTTTAGTAAGCTGAGCAACTAAATCTGCCAACTGCTTAACCTTAAAAGTTTCTGTGACTTGATTAAATATCCGCGGCTTATCTCCTGGTTGGGGTGGATGCTTAATAGCTAGCTCAATACAGCGCACCGTATCTCGAATATGAATAAAAGCCCTAGTCTGACCGCCACTACCATGGACAGTTAAAGAGTGCCCAATAGCTGCCTCCATTAAAAACCTATTTAAAACAGTCCCATAATCTCCGTCATAATCAAAACGATTAATTAATTTTTCATCCAGTATAGTTTCTGGCGTTTGTGTACCCCAAACGATTCCCTGATGAAGGTCGGTAATTCTAATATGGTCATTTTTAGCATAAAAAGCAAACATTAGCTGATCGAGCGTTTTGGTCATATGATAAACTGATCCTGGATTTGCCGGATGAAGTATTTCTCTTTCTAATTGTCCGTCAGGAGTATCAAGGGTTACGGTCAGATAACCTTCAGGTATCGGAGCCGATCCAGACCAACCATAGCCATATACACCCATCGTACCTAAATGTACTACATGAGTATTAACCCCACTATCGACTATAGCGCATAGTAAATTATGAGTAGCATTAACATTGTTATCTACTGTATACCTTTTAGTGACTGGAGTTTTCATTGAATAAGGAGCTGACCTTTGCTCGGCAAAATGAACAATAGCATCAGGCTTATGGATTTTTAATAAATCAACTAATTTATCATATTCATCAGCAATATTAATTAATTCAAATCCTATCTTTTTACCACTGATACTTTTCCAAGTTTTTAAACGAACACTTAACGGAGCGATAGGAGTAAGAGATTGAACTTCTAATAAAATATCAATTTGTCGCCGAGACAAGTTATCTAAAATAGTTACATCATGTCCTTTGGATGACAAATGCAATGTAGTAGGCCAGCCACAAAAACCGTCACCACCCAAAATCCATACTTTCATAGGTACTCCTTCAAGGATTTAATTAACTTTAATCAACATTATAACAAGCGTACCTTAATTTACAGAACTGAGCTTTAACTTAAATTATTAAACTACTTATGCTTTGCATATCTTATATAAGATAATCAATTAACAAACATCTATTCACTAGATGATTTAATATATCTAATTAAGATTATTCTTAATTGCCTTATAAATATATTTACCAATGTATGGCAAATGGATAATCAATTTAATATTTTGCTCTATTTTTTGTTTAGCATCAACAATTGTACGTTTGATGTTAATCGCTACAATAATTAGGCTAATTAATCCAACCAATATTAGGACCATGAATACTAATGCTCCATAGTCAGTTACTTCCTGTAATGTTGCCATGCTTATTCTTCTTGCTTGTCCTCTATTGATTGCTGATCATCATAGTTATCATTATTAATATTGTTCCTTGCTTCTTTAGCCGCTTTTTTAGTTGCTGTAGCCACGGTTTTAGTAGTATTTAGAGCATTACTAATTTTTGCTTTAGCGCTATTGGTTGACTGAGTTAATTTATCGTTCACTTTATCCCTAGCGTTGGTTAGCTGATTAACAATATCTTTTCGAGTTTTTCGACCTTCCTTGGGGGCAATTAACAGTGTCGTTATCATCCCAACAGCAGCACCACTAATAAAGGCTCCAACTGTCACACATTTAACCGTATCCTTAGTACATCTCATCATAAATATCTCTCTTTTAGTACTTTAACCTTAGCAGCTATATGGTTAACTAACAGTAAAATAACTTGCAGCTTATAATTCTAATGATGAAGACTATTAATATACTTATTTTAAGCTTTAAATAAAAGACCAATAAGATAACCGGCTATAGCAGCACCCATACCTATTAGAACCATTTGAATAGCACTCTTGTAGATGTTGCCTAATGTAATTGATGCCTTATATACACCTATAGCCGCCAAGACAATAACTGATAAAACTAAAGAAACAATTATGGCATCGTTAGGCTTTATAAAGAAAAACGGAATTAAGGGTATGAAAGCCCCAATAAAAGTAGATAATCCAACTATTAAAGAATACATATGGACTTCTTTTGTTTGTACTGATTTAATCTCTAGCTCTTCGCGCATCATTGTGTCCACCCAAAGCTTATCATTGGAGGTAATATGATCTACGATTTCATCAAGTAGCTTACCGCTAAAGCCCTTAGCCTGATATATATCTACAATTTCTTGTTTTTCCTGATCGGGAAAATCCTTTAACTCTTGGACTTCTCTGGCCCTTTCGGCAACATAATGATCTCGATCCGACATCATTGAAGTATAAGCAACGGCTGCCATCGATAATGTCTCGGCTATTATTGTGGCTAAACCTCCAGCAATAACCACTCTGGTAGTATTGGTCGCGGCAGACAAACCCAACAATAACCCAAGAATACTGACTAAACCGTCTTGACCCCCTAGAATAATATTGGATATACGATTTCCTTTTTTGTGGAGCTCATGTTCAGGATATTGGTTTTTTTTATTCATTCTATTTTGTCTCTATCTAGCCCAACAATAACTTAAAAACATTATATTTTGACCTAAGTATTATTTATTATATGCTCATTATAAATAACAGCGAAAAATTATTAATTTAATGACTTATATAAAAACTAATGAATAATCGTTTAATATCTTCAACGCTAGATAAGATACATAAAAATTCATATCAAACTTTAAATATAATTGAAATTAAGGCTAGTGCTCTTTTAAACAATGTCCAGGTTTTCCAATCACTAAAACCAAATAACTACTTAATGGCTGTTTTGAAATCTAATGCTTATGGGCATGGCTTAATTACTGTAGCCGAAATACTAAACCAGGCGCAAATTGAATTTATTGCTGTAGATGGATATTTTGAAGCTAATAAAATAATCTATAAAACAAAACACAAAATTCTGGTCATGGGGTATATTTTGCCGACTAATGTTGATCTTCTGGATAATAAAAAATGTTCATATGTAGTCCAAGATGTTGCCAATTTAGTGGCCATGGGAAAAACTAATAAAAAATTTAACATCCATCTAGAAATTAATAGCGGCATGAATCGTTTGGGTCTTGTAAGTAGTGAACTAAAAACATATCTAAAAACCCTTAAATCCTATCCTAATTTAAACCTAGAAGGTATTATGTCACATCTAGCCGATGCCGATAATCCAAATAATGCTTATACTAACCAGCAAATAGCTACTTTTGAAAAGATGGTTGAACTAATTACCGAGCAAGGTTTTAAGCCAAAATATATTCATCTAGCTCAATCTGCAGGAAGCGTTAAAAACCATAGCAGACTAACAAACACAATTAGAATCGGTATCGGTCTATACGGCATCAATCCTTTGTCTAAAAAAGATAACAACTATAAAACCCTAGCTAATCTTCAACCAGTACTCGAATTGAAGAGCACGCTTATTAAAATACTTAAGCTCAATCGAGGAGAAAAAATAAGCTATAACGGCATATACCAAACTAGTCAGCCAACTAAAATCGGAGTATTACCTTTAGGATATTATGAATGGGTACCGAGAGAACTTAGTAATATTGGAAAATTTACCTACAAAAATCATATCTTACCTATTCGAGGAAGGGTTTGCATGAACCACACCATGGTTGATTTAGATAAGTTAAAAATTAAGGTCGGCGAACAAATAACCATTATTAGTAATAATAAAAACGCCCCTAACTCCATAGAGTCTGTGGCCAAAGAATTTAATTTATTTAGTTACAGCTTACTTACTAGATTAGCCGAAAGTATACGAAGAGTAATAGTTTAAAGCCGACTCTACCAGCCCCGTTCTAATAACGGTGTCTTAGTGTCTAGTTTAAGAGGTTTAGCTAATTTATAAGGAATTAACCTAACCACACAGACCGAAATAAGTCCAACGGCAAAAGCTCCAACTATATCATTAGGTGTATGTGCACCAAGATAAAGTCGAGAATATGCTACCAATAAAATCCAAACGATTGACAGCCAACGCCACTTCTTAGGTAGAATCATCCAGACTATTAAAGCCATAGCGGTAGCTACAGTTACGTGTCCCGAAGGAAAACTATTATAACCATTTTCTAAAACTCGCAAATGCAGATGTCCGTGCAGAAGATGTACCGGCCTAGGCTCCTTAATAATATGTTTAAAAATTTCGGCAACTAATCCTGCGCCACCAACAGTTACAAAAAAACGCCAAGCTAATCTAAATCTTTTGTACAACAACGGTATTAAAATAGTTATAGGTATAGCATAAATAGCCAATCCCTCAGTAATCCAATAAGTAGGTTTATTTAAATAATTTGGCAAATTGTTAAAATCGTAAAATATTCTGGCTTGAAAGTCACTCAGGTGATGCATATTACCAATAATCACTGAAGGTATAAGTATAATAACGCCAATTATTAAGCCTATGATATAAGACTTCGGATAATTTACATACTTAGTCGTCTCTGTTTTTTTGGGTGCATCCATGACTTATAAAATATTATAGGTGTTCTGTTTAGCTTATGCAATAATTTTTAATTTAAAATATTGCTTTACTAATCCTTATCTAGATCCGCTGCTTAAGTTAAAATAAATTATTTTAAATCCTTTTTTAATTGCTCAAATTGTTCTTTGTTTATTTCTCCCTTAGCATATCTTTCTTTTACTATATCTAATGGGTCATTAAAATTTCTGTGCCAGTTCATATCTCTATGTCTAAACATTCTAATTATTATTAAGATGATAAAACACAAAAATATTAGCCAAAAAGCACCCATCAAAATTCCCCAACCCATGTTATACCCATAATTTACTGGTCCATAAAACATTACTCTTTCCTTTTTTATAATATTATTAGTTTATATTATTTCAGAAAATACAACTATTGACAGTAAAAATAACCGCAGATGTTATGTTTTATCATCAGATGATACAAGAGACTAAAAACTAATCAAAACTTTAGACTCTGGTTAAGTTGTCATAATTGTCATATCCATCAAGGGATAATTATTTAGCTCGTTAATGTTATTTCCATTGTTTACCTAGACCCATAGATAAAACTAATGGAATTATGGAATAAATTGCTTGACTTAGAACTAAGCAACTAGTTATAGCCTATAGAACTAGAAAGTATCTAAATCGCCTAATGCTACTAATCCGGTACCTAGCACTACACCAATATCTTCCAATGCACTCAGTAATTATGTAGTTGCCCCTAATCTACCCAGGTATATAATATTACCCAAATTAGGTGTAGATGCTAAAGTTCTATCTGTGGGAGTTACTAGTAGTGGGGCTTTAGAAACGCCGCCTAATGTATTTGAAACAGCTTGGTATAATGAGTCTTCTGAACCTGGACAACAGGGAGCTATGTTAATCGATGGTCATGTATCGAGCTGGACAGCCCATGGAGTGTTTTATGGTATTAAGACTTTAGTTGCTGGGGATATTATTAAAGTAGAGAAAGGCAACGGGCAGATCTTTACTTACTCAGTTGTTAAAAGTCAAGTATTTCCATCGGGAAACGTAAATATGCAATCGGCTATGACACCAATCATAGCCGGTCAACCAGGATTGAATCTTATTACTTGTACCGGTGATGTGATACCAGGGACCAGTTTCTTCAACGAACGTATTATTGTTTATGCAACACTGCAATAATGGTTCTAGGGTAATATCTGTAGACAAAACTTCAGCTATAAAGTTTATAAGTGTAGTTTGTGATTTTAAACCGATTGTTAGAACAATAAGGCTTAAAAACATAATCGTTGATCAGATATTAAGACAGAACAGGCTATTTCTCAACATTCAGTAACTTTATCTTATCTACTTTAGCCATAAGAATTTATTATTCCTTGTAATTTAGTCTCATCTTTAGAGTCACACTAATTAACATAATAAATAAAGAGTCTTTTTTATTAGAGTTAACGACCCAATATGCTTTTAGTTCTGTGATGTCTGGCAAATGACCTATTAAGAGATAGGTATCTCGCGCAAAGTATATCTAATAGTCCTTAATCGCTCTGACTTTGATTGCGTTTAATTTACCTTGGTGTTTGATGTTATCGGTCACCAACATTGCATCATATTGACAAGCTAAAGCTATAAATGACGCATCATAATAAGTAATCTCCGCCTGAACAGCAAGTTCAAGGGTCTTTTCGGCTAATTCAGCTGTGTCTTCAACGAACGTAATAGGTAGTTTATACAATTGAGCCAAGACAATACTTGCCTGCTCAATTGATAAATGTTTGCCCAACAAAAGTACATTACCAACTTCATACCTTGCTAGCTCAGGGGCAATAATTATAATCTTATCAAGTTGCGCATCCTTAAGTATCTTATCTGCCTGTTCAATATAATCTTCATTATCCTGGTTGAGCCATTTAACAATTACCGAGGTATCAACAACTAGCGTGTTTTCACTCATTACTAATGTGACGCCCTGTCTTTCTGTAAAAATTCGACAGCTGAAATCGCTCTGGATTTACCGCTTATTGCTCGAGCGCGTTTTATGCCTGCCCAAATTTCTTCCCAGTCAATATAGGCGTGCTGAGGTTGAATAATTATCTGATTAGGCTTAACCACAGTTATTGAAACCGCTGACATAGGACTGGCCCATTTAACAGTCTTCCTGATACTATCGGGAATAGTTAATTGTCCTCTATTTCTAATAATACTTACTGCTTTCATATAATCAGAATATCTGAATATACGATTGTTGTCAATACCTTTTATTGTCTATCTAGTAAACCACCTACAATCGAATTGGAACCATATCATTGAGAAAATTAATCAGTGGTATGAGTTACTCAAAAATACACCTTAGATAACTAACATTCTTGCAGGGTGTAAAACCTGACTAGTAGACTTGGTTGTGAGACCCTATATCTAGAAATTCGTAATATTCTTCTGTTTCCCTATAAACCACTCTAATATCTCCATTAATGGACCAAGCTCTAAATGTTCTTTTTTTACCTTTTAGGCTATGGTCGTTAAGGGGGTTTCCTCTAACCCCACTCATAAACATATGTAATCTTAATTCGAATTGTTTAACTAAATTCTCTTGCGGTGTAATACGAGTTTTAAAGTGTTTATCGAAATTTTTATCCCGTTGTATAGGTTTCACTATTTCAGGTCTTTCATAAACTCTTCAACAGTAGTATATGTTTTTAGCTTACCTGCTTTCCTAAGATCTGCCATTTCAGATATAGCAACTTCATAACGACTATCCGCACCAGAACTTAAAGTAACCGAGGGTGAGCCTAAATCAATCCTTCTACCATCGACCTCAGATTTTGCCCAAAAACGTATATAGGCCTGAGCTGAATCAAAGCCAAGTTCTTTTGCACGTAGCTCAAGGCCATCTCTTACATCGCTATCAATGGGTACTTGAAGTTTTGTAGTCATGTTTTAATAGTATCAAAGTAGTATAATTATGTCAATGGTGACCCTAAACAGTTCGGTTTATAAACAAATTGCAAATGAAATTGTTAGATGGAACAGCTATAATATTTATTGGTATACAATGGTTGCAACTAGTATATAAAAGTAATAAACTAACTATTATTAGGAGAAAATACATGGCAGTAACACAAGGCATTAAATTAGACGATGACACTAGCAAACGCTTAAAGAAGCTATCGCTTCAACGGAATAGGTCAGCGCATTGGCTAATGCGTGATGCTATTGAACGTTATCTTACTGAAGAAGAACGATATGAGCGCGAAAGAATAGAAGACTTAGCTGAATACGAAGATTACTTACAGACAGGACGCGGAATTAGCCAAGAAGAGATGAGTGTATGGCTTGAGGAACTTATACATGATAAAAATGCACCATGGCCAAAGCAAAAGTAATTTGGCGTGAGCGAGCAGCCGCTGACATAGTACGGTTGCGTAGTTTTCTGTCCGACAAAGATACAAAAGCAGCACAACGAGCATTACGAGTCATTTACGGAGGAGGTGAACTGCTGGCCGCACATCCTAAGCTAGGACGCCCTATTGATGATGGCTCACACAGAAGAGAGCTTTTTCTTGCTTTTGGTTCAGGTTTTTATGTAATTCGTTACTTCATAGACCCTAATAATACTGTTGTCATAGTGCGCATCTGGCACAGTAAAGAAAATCGAACTATCTAATAGGGTTTAGCTACAAATATTTGGATTCTTCAGTTTATAATCAATTCTTATCTGTAATTCTCCAGTGATGGCTCTAAGCCAGACGGTTTATAAGAAAGTTTTTAATGAAATAATTCGGTGGAACAGTATGAGGCTTTTAAGTAATTTTAGTTTTTAAATACTCGCCAAGTTCATAAGGTGAATTGACATTTACAACTTTATCGGGTTTTGCTAGATATGACAAAATATCTGTACGTACAGGTTCAGTACTCACTAGTAATGTTAGTCTAGAATCCGTATCAAGCATCTCTATATCGTTGATGGCATTTCCAGCAACTAGTATATTCTCAGAGGGTATATTGAGCTGCTTAGCCACGTATTCAACGGCAAGTCCCTTGTTGATGTTACTTTTTACAAATTCCATATTACCGTCTTGAAAAATAACGTTTGTGTCAGTCCTTGTAAAAGTTAATTTAAGATTTTCTACTTTGACATAATCTTTCAGTTTTAAAGTTACGTTCGTAATACGTTGTTCTAGCAATATGTCTTCAAACTCGCCGATAGAGCAATGGAATACATTTGCGTAGTGGCCGCGTTTC
>JAJZWH010000019.1 GCA_021846765.1 bacterium
ATTTGAAAAACCTAAAGCATTATACTCTTTACTTGAAGCGAAGAAGCGGGCAGAATATGACCCAGGAGTTGGTGAGCATTGCGACATTGCTATCATTGACGGTTCATTTAAAAAGTACGATGGATCGGTGATAGATAAAGTTATGGAAACTTTTAATAAGTCCCGTGTCACCGTACAAGAAACAAAAAAGAAATATTTCACAGAAATCAAAAGTATTAAAGGGGTATAATAGGTAAGCTATGAGTTTGTTAAATATCAACAAAGTTAATTCTTCCAGCATCAATGATGTTGCTAGAGATGTTTTTAGTAAACCAATCAATGACGGTTCGCAAGTACAATATGAGAAACTCACGAAACTTGACTCGCCACGCATAGTGCCGCTTATACCTAGTCACGACAAAATACACGTTACAGACAAAACGAAAACAACTACTCGTAAAAAACGTTAGCTCTTCTTTTTATAAATATCGTAAAGCAAGTTAGCTAACGCCATAGAGTCTCTTCTCATTAGCATTTTATGCCTAGTCTGTTCCAGAGTATCCTTAGCAAGTAAATCAAGTGTATCTATAACGTGCTCAATGTCCTTATCTGACATATTATCGGCGTCTTTGCCAAGTATCTTCCTAGCTTCATCAACGCTTATTATTTGCTTCATCGCTTCTTTTTTTCTCATCTCTCTCAAAAAGTTCTGCTAACTGTTTTTCGGTTATGGGTTGATAGACTATTTCCATTTGTCTAACCAATAGAGATAGCTTTGTGCGAGCTTCTGCATCATTTAGTTTGATATTAAAATATTTTATATAAAGCTCCTTGAACTTTTTAATGTCAGATTCAACTAACTTCATGGATTTTATAGCCTGCTAACTTCTTTTATAATTTCGTCAGAACTGGCTTTACCCACCAAGAAGAACATATTTTTGTCTCCATTTAGCTTTTGCCATAATTCGCCTAACCTTACTTTATATTGGGTGTCTTCATTACTAAAACGGTCTTCACCCTTATACTCAACGAGCAAATATTTACCAAATATGGTTTTGATAATAAAGTCAGGGTAAAACTTGTTAGGCTTCCAACCTTGTAGGTAAAAGTCTTGCTTCTCTCTATTTCTAAACCACCAGATAACATTTTCTAGCCCGTCAATCCTAAAGGCAAAATCAGTTTCTTCGCCATTCAAGTAGCCAGCCTTTTCAAATAAATGTTTTCGGAAGTATTCGTCTGTAATACGGGTTAGTAGCGTAGTCTTGAGTGGTACATAAACAACGTTATTAGAAATAACAGAACCATCTTTATCTAGGGTTTTAAAGTGTTTCTCGGCATATGTTTCAATAATTCTAGCTATCTCATTCTGAAGTATTTCTTTGAGTCTGAAGCGATTGATACTAAGCTCATCTATTTTCTGTTTTTGAAGCAACATTTTTAGTGACCTATCTAAAAAAGTCCCCATTTCGTCAGAGGAAATGACTTTGTGATGCAGGTTCTTTTTGAGCCAGTTGGATAACTCTTCTTCAGAAAAATCCTCGGGATTTAATATTAGAGCCAAGTGACCCTGAACAACTCGGTAAAATCCACTTTCCTTATCAATATCTATCTTAACTTTTACGTTCTGGTCAGAGTGATAGTCAAAGACAAAAGGTTCAAAGTAGTCGTTGACGTTAAAATCTTCACCAAGTAAGTCTCGGCTAAAGGCTAAGGGTTCTTGACTGCCTTTTAGCGAGATGTAGGGAACGGCTATGTCGCTGTCATTGACTTGTCTATCAAACTCCTCTTTCTCTACCGTCACTTTACCTGTATATTGACGCAAATCTTCTTTTGAAAATCCGTTATTTTCCAAACCCTTAATAACTACGCTGGATGCCCTAGAGAAGTTTTCTGTTGAAGCAAAAACAAATGAGCAGTTCAATTCTTGGTTTTTCTTATCTTTTACGCTAGGTAAACGCAATATACGCCCAATAGTTTGCTCTACAGCTATTCTAGAGCCTATATTAGCCACAGAGATAAGAACATAGGCAAATGGACAGTCCCAGCCTTCTTTAAGGGCATTAACCGTGATTATGTACCTTATTTTGCAGTTAGCTGCTAGTAGGTCAATATTCTTAATATCATCTTGCTTTGCAGTCTTTACGGCTATTTCGTCTTCATCCACTTTTAGCTCATTTATCAAAAAGTCTTTCAACTGCTGTACGTATACTTTTGAATCACTTTCTTTTTCTTGCTCAGCCTGAAGAAGAGCTATTGGTCTGATGTACTCTTTTGTAGATTGTTTTTCTTTTTGGGCTAGTTTTTCAAGGTCATTTCGCTGACTGACACCGTCCCTAATAGCTTCTTGCCACTGAGTTACGTTACTAAGATAAATCGGTATTTTGACCATCTTCTCGGCTTTTAATTCGCTAGCTAGAACTTGTACCAAGACGTTACTTTCTTTTCGTGGTGTTGCGGTAAGTTCAATAATAATAGATGGGTTTAATTTGCGAAGCATATCAAACGACAGTGATGTCTGGGCGTTATGACCCTCATCAACAATAACTATTGGATTGTTTATGGCGATGACATTTGCTAATGAGTAGATAACTGTGTCATTCTCGTCTTTTTCAAGAAAATCAGTTTGCTCAACCAGCTCTTCAAAATGCGATAACAAAGCTCCGTTGTTTTGAAACACTTTTAGCCAGCTAGAATCTTCTCTACGAAATGCTGATAATGACGAAACTATAATGCAAAGATTTTCGCTCAGGTCAGCTTTAGTAACGCTCAGTGCTTCTTCAACGGTAAATACTTTTACATTAGAGTTGAACTGCTGGTCAAGTGCTTCTCGGTATGGATGATTGCGGTCTTTTAGGCTGTTAAGAGTTTGAGTTCTTATCGCATCTGAAGGTACAAGCCAAAGAACTAAGCCGTTGCCTATCTTCTCTTGTAGGTAATTATTGTGTATAACGCCAAGGCTATGTGTTCCTATTAGAGTTTTACCGCCACCAGTAGGGACTTTGATACAAACAAATGGCGTGGCTTCTAGCTTGTCTATTGGTTTATATGCAACTGCTTCATCGCCTAGCATATCCATATAAGAAAACCGTATGCCTTTTTCTCCGCCAACTAACCTAGAGCCTAGTAAAAACTCTTTTAGTTCATTTAGAACTCTTTCTTGATAACTTTTTAGCTCCAACATATTTAATACTTCTTTAGCTCGTAAGGGATTTGCTTAAATATAATATTCAACTCGCCAAGTTGCTCATCATCAACAAGACATTTATCGGCATAGATTATAGATTGCTCATCACTAGCTAGGCTCTTTGCAACTTTTTCATCAAGAATATTTTTATCTTGATCATTGAAAATTAAGTAATAATTTATGTCCTTCACACTTCCAATAAAAGGATTCCTTATGCCTTTTAAATCAACGTAGCTGTTGGTTTCGGTATAAAAAATGTATGAAGCTAAGTCTTCGTACTCGGCCTTAGGATTTATAAATCCATTTGAGTCAAAGAGTTCTCCATTTAAGTCTAAATATTCAAACGAACCGCCAGTCCCAGTATCAAACTCAGAACCTTTATAGCCAGAAATGACTCTTCTAAGCCTCTCTGAAGTAATATCTTCAGCAATGTTTTTTTCTAATTCAACGAGGACGAACTTTCTGTTACCACTTACCTTATTTAACTCCAACACTGCCTGTCCAGTTGTCCCTGAACCTGCGAATGAGTCCAAAACAATATCGTCTTCACCTGATGCAATCTCAACAATCCTCTTTATAAGTCCAACGGGTTTTGGGGTATCAAACGGATTTTCAGGGAATATAGCTTTTAGCTGTCTTCTTGCGTCATCATTACTCCCAACTTCATCATATAGCCATATAGTTTTAGATATTACGCCTTCCTTCATATCAGAAAGATATTTCTTTAGACGAGGTACAGCAGTACCAGCAGCACCAAACCAAATACGATTTTCCTCTTCTGCTTTTTTCAAAGATTCAATAGAAAATCTAGGGAATGTGCCATTTGGAGGTACCCACTTCCTGCCATTCCTAAATGTGTATTCAAAACTTTTACTATTACCGCTTTTTGCGTGAAGTGGCTGCGTCATCCAAACGCCCCTAGGGTCATTATCGGGGTTAAGGTATCTGGCGTTTTGGGCTCCTGTTCTATTAAGAAGGTTGAGCTTAAACAAATCTTTATTCTTCGCATAGACAACAACAAAATCGTGAGTATTTGAAAAATGTTTTGCATCGTTACTTTGGGTATACTTTTTTTGCCATATGATATTACTTACAAAGTTCTTCTCTCCAAACAGCTCATCCATTACCATTCTGAGATTGTGCTGCTCGTTATCATCAATAGAGACAAAAATAGCACCATCTTGCTTCAGCAAATCTCTTAGTAGCTTTAGTCTGGGATACATCATACAGAGCCACTTATCATGTCTGCATAAGTCTTCACCCTCCGCTCCAACCACTTTATTTAGCCAGCTTTTTATTTGCGGTGCATTTACTCTGTCGCTATAAATCCATTTATCATTTCCAGTATTGTATGGCGGGTCAATATAAATGCACTTTACCTTGTTGTAGTAAAAAGGCATCAGTGATTTAAGTGCCTCAAGGTTATCGCCCTGTATTATCAAATTACCGTCATTGTTCCCAATTGATAGCTTCTTGTTCGGTTTTAGAACACGAAACGGTAAATCCTTGTCGTGGTTTATAACTTTATCTTTTGCTATCCAATTCAATACAGGCATAAATGTCTCAAATACTATTGCTATTTATTGAGTGCATTGTATCAGTTAATGAGATAGAAGTGCTAGTTATTGGCTGTAGAGTTATTGGCATCATTTAATTAGCCTACAGATAGTATGACTACAGCCACCCCTATAAGACGGACATTTGCCAATAACGTCAAACAGCTTCGTAAAGAAGCTAATTTGTCTCAAGAAAAGCTGGCTGATTTATGTGGTTTGCATAGAACATACATAGGTTCTATTGAGCGATACGAGCAAAACGTTTCAATAGATAATATTGCTAAAATTGCAAAAGCATTGAAAGTCCCCGTCAAAGAACTATTTGACTAACTAGGACATGACCAACTAACTGGTTAATCTCTGTTAAAATAGTCTTATATTTAAATAATAATTGAAGATGTAGTGATGGCTTTACACGGTAAAGAAAAAATCTGGTATGTATTTGATAGACTTATTGATGCTAGAGAAGAAACAGTTGGCAATATAGTTGGTTTACATCCTGCTGATGACCTCAATAAGCATTTTTCACATTCTGACTTTATAAACTTAATGAAGAAACTTGAACAAGAAAAAGCAGCAAAGTTTATAAGCCTACCAACAGCCCAAACCTACTTGAAATATCAGATTAAAATACTGCCTGGCTTTGATGCCTACCACAAGACGTTATGGGCTGACCCTCAGTACCGTGAGTTTAGTAGAAATAAGTATCCGCCAAAAGACTTAGAGGTTCGTAACAGTAACACCCATTCCAATAATGAAATAGTTAATCAAATAGATAGTAATGCAAGTACAACATCTGATAAATCATCTCCTTACACTATTACTTACTCGACTAACCGAGACATAATATTAAATGGCCTAATGGTGTTATCAAGGCCAACGTTTAATGGCGAAAATGACCTAGTATTTAGTTATCTGTTCAAGAACCCTGGTAAGTCATTTTCCAAAAAGGAAATAGAAGAAGCAATCTCGCAAAAAATAGCCAAAGACTTCCATAAAATAGTTGAAAACCTTGGCTTTAAGGGCGATTTAGCTAAGATGTTCTTTTCCATCTCTAAGAACGACGTTATGTTTAGAAACCAAGTATCAAGTGATGATCTTGTACGGATGGGTATTAGCTTGGTTCACTTAAATAAAACTAAAGCAACCTAAGCATCCCTAACGATACCCACAGTAGCGAATCGTACTTCTTAATGGGTTAAGTTCGTAATATGCGAACGAACACCACTGCATCAGCAAGCCCAGCACAGCCAAAACGATGGTCTGATGCCGAGCTTAGGCGTGCCAGCCGTGTTCTTCAAATACTGATAAATATTGACCAACGACAGAAAAGAAAAGCCAATGAGCCTAAGAATAAGTGAAGTCAACATAACGCCTAGTAACCCCGCAGATGGTCTTATAGCTTTTGCTAGTTTTGTTATTAACGATGCCCTGTACTGCGGTTCAGTAGGTATTTATACAAGACCGAAGGGCGGTTATAGGTTGGTTTACCCGACAAAACAAGTTGCAGGTCGTCAACTTGATATTTTTCACCCAATATCGGCTGCTGTCGGCAAGCTGATTGAGCAAGAAGTAATAACTAAATATGAAGAAGTAATGAACAATGCTTGGAATAGACACCGTGATACTCACTCTATACCCTCATGAATATGCTATCTTGCGACCTTGGGACTTTACGCCCAATGTTAATCGCATTACTGAGCTAAACCCTCAAGATATGGGTAAAGGCAGGTTTATGCCAGCAGTCCGCAACCCAAGCAAGCATGACAACCAAGAAGCAGGTTATCTACCTTATCTAACCTTTTATAGAGGTATTAGAGCTGGTGGTATGACACACGAGCTAAGAGTTCAGTTTTCAGCTACCAAAATGGTTTACGGCAATAGCTTTGATGAGCTTTTAAGCTCCGACATTGAACTTATGTACAAGCAAGTATTTGATGGCTTGAAGTATTACGGCGTAAGGTTATTTAAAGGCATTGATACATTATTAAACGCTAGAGTATCAGCTATTCACTATGCCAAGAACTTCCCGCTGACCAATTACATGACTGCTCATGAAGCAGTTACCGAAATTAAAAAGTGCGATGTCAATTCTTGGCGTGACGTTACCGAAAACGGGTACACCAATAATGGTCATGGCTACAAAACTCACTCTAAATATTACGAGTTAGCTTTTTACGACAAGATGGCTGAGTATTACAAAGGTAGACGCAATCAACCAGTGTTTGATAAAGACTTGCAGCTACAAATGAACCTGTTTGATGACAAGAAGCTGGTACAGCCGTTTGAAGTATTAAGAATGGAAGCAAGGCTTAACAATGCCAGGACAATCAAGACCTCCCTGGCAAAAGCTGGTTATAAAGATACAAAGATAACATTTGATGCACTTTGCAAAAAAGATGTGTCACAAGCGGTATTAAAGCAACAGTTGGCTGAGATGTATTCAAGGTATCCAAAAATCAGTGATGCAAGAGCTCCTGACCTATATACGTTGTTTAGTGAGCTATACGTACAAAATCCTAAGCGAAGTATGGCGACTATATTGTCAGCAGTTGGGCTAAAAGCACTAAACCTAGAAGGTGGCACTAGAAGGCTTAAAGACATTGTTGGAACACGTGGTAGCCCAAACCTACTTAGGCAGGTTAAGGTAATCAACCATGATTTAGCCTATCGTTTTGAGCAACCAGAGGTTTTTCAACTATTAAACGAGCAGCTAGATAGGTTCGAGCCTGTTCATTTAAGTAACTTCGTGGAAGATATTAAATAAAGTAGTACAATAGGAGTAAAAGTAATGAGAAAAGCAGTATTATTAGCAAGAGTTTCTACCAAACGACAAGAAGATGAAGGCTTGTCGCTTGAAGAAATACAGCTACCTGAAATGCGTGAGTATGCCGAGCTTCATGATTTTGAAGTAGTCAAAGAATATGTTTTCAGCGAGAGTGCGGATAGAGGTATTCGCTTGAAGTTTAACGAGATGATGGATTTCGTTAAGAAAAACAAGGATGTTGAAGCAGTTATTGCCTTCCGTGTTGACAGAGCCACACGCAACTTTGCTGACGCTGTCATGATGGACAACTTACGACTTGAATATGACAAAGAGCTGCACTTCGTTCACGATAGGTTAGTTATTACTAAGCAATCAGTTGGTCGTGATATTACTGATTGGGACACCAAAGTCTATCTAGCAAAGCAGCTTATAAACAGGCTCAAAGAAGATGCTCATAATACTAGGTACTCAAAGCTAAGAGATGGCGAACTGCCTGGTATAGCTCCTTACGGCTACAAGAACGAAACACTTGATAAGCGTAATAAGACCGTAACAGTTGTGCCTTTCAAGTCCAACATAGCCTTAAAAACCTTTGAGCTATACTCTACGGGCACGTTCTCGTACAAGTCACTAGCAAAGCGTATGAAGCAAGATTATGGCGTTCACATGCCTTGGAGCAGTTTTGGAACTATATTGAAAAACCGCTTTTATATTGGCGAGATTTACGACAAGGCAACAGACGCATACTATCCTCACGATTACGAACAGTTTATCCCTTATGAGCTATTCTGGCAGGTTCAGGATGTAATAGAAGGCCATGGTAAGAAAAAGATAAAGTATGCTGGCTTACCATTCACCTATCGTGGTCTAATGCACTGTAAAGTCTGTGGCTGTGCTATCACGCCAGAGCAGAAAACCAAGACGCAAAAGAATGGCAATGAACATCACTATGCTTACTATCACTGCACTGGCAAGCGTGGCAAACATAAAGACATGGCGTGGATGGAAGAAAAAGACCTGGATAAAATACTTGGTCAGCTATTTGACGAATGTAAGATACCAGAAAGTGAGCTGCCAAGACTTGAGCAAACCCTTAAAGAAGCTCATGGCGGTAAGGTTAAGTTTAATCGTGAGCAAGTTGGTTACTACAATAACGAAATAGCCAAACTGCAAAAAAGGATTGAAGCAGCTTATGAAGATAAGTGCGATGGTAGTATTACTCAAGCAGAATATGACAAAGTCAGAGCTGAATGGCGTCAGAAACAGAAGTTTGCTGAACGTAAGTTAGCTAGGTTATCACAGACTGATGAACAATATTATATTACGGTTACTTATCTATTAGAGATAGCAGCGCATGGCAAAGAACTATTTGAACACGCCGAACCTAACGAAAAAAGAGAGCTTATAGGCTTATTAGGTCAGAACCTCTTTTTGGACGGTAATACGGTACAAATAACTCTTTACAAACCATTTAGTGACATAGCTTCATGTCTTGATGGTTCAGTATGGCTCCGGGGACTGGATTCGAACCAGGCGCTCCTACCGCCTAAAATTTAGGCTCGCTTTACTTTAGCTTACATCTGTTATTTGTCAAATATCGCTGATCTTATTCCAGGGAACTTAGTTCTGTTTTCTGAAAAAGTCTTTAGCCCCATCAATGTTTATTAGTCTTGACTAGTTCATCCCAATTAACATGGTAGTTATACATCCGGCGGGTCGTTTGGTTTGCAATTTTCAGATCGATCGGTAGGAACAGATCTGCGATGAAACGACCGACTACAGTTCGGGGTGTCCTGCTATCGGTTGATTTTCGTGTTTTTCTTAATAATGCTTCGACCCGTGGTTTGCGAAGTGATTCAAAAGTCGCAAAAGCCTGCGGAGGATCTGGCATGTCGCGTAGACATTTAGCAATAATAATCGCGTCCTCAAGTGCCATTGATGCACCTTGGCCTGCTTTTGATGATGGGGTGTGCGCCGCATCACCAATTAAGCAAATGCGCTCCTTGTGCCAGTTATCAATGAGTGGCATATCGTAAACAGGATACTTTTGGATTTGGACATCAGTAGCCGCAATAATGGCTTTTATGATGGGGTTGTCATCTTCGTATAAATGCAATAAATCAGCCTTCCAATCTGCTTGTTGAATTGCTTCGATTTCACCTCTCAATGGCTCTTGTATATCAAACCGGTTACTGAACCAATTGATATAGCCATCTTGCCTTACCAGGTAGCTGAAAAACGCATTTCTACCCATAATCATGTTAGTCGTTCCGTACGTTGGTTTAATTCCAAGCACATTTTCGGTGATTGCAGAACTTCGAACCATACCACTGTAGTAAGGACGTGGTGACTCGCCGAAAACAGCCCTACGAGCTTTAGAATGAATGCCATCGGCACCAATCAGATATGCACCATATGCTCTGCTACCGTCTTCGAAGCTTGCCATCACTTGGTTTTCATTTTGATCAACGGTGGTCAGTTTTTTATTATACTGAATATCAATATCTCGATTGACAGCCTCTGCCAGCAACCCCCGAGCAACTGCGCCTCGCTCAATGGTGACAATATCGGTTGGAATTGTAGCCAATGACCGTTTATGATTTGAAAAATGGAATTCACGGGTTGCAATGCCTCCTGCTAGTACACTATCGGCGATATCGAGAGTCTCAAGCACATCACGTCCATTAGGATGTATCCCAAAAAACGAGCCACTACTATCACGTGATGAAGTACGGGACTCGTAAATAACAGCTTCAATACCAGCTTTGCTTAAGCATAAGGCAGCTGCCATCCCAGCAATGCCGCTGCCTATTATCATAGCGCGGTCTGGTTTATGCTGAGCAAACTCGTCCATATCTCCATAATGAGTCGAAGTAGCGGGCGTGTAAGTTATCGTCTCTTTTCCTGCCATTAATTCCCCTAATTCAGCTTACCCTGCCTTCATGCTATGCATCCATCTAATTTGTCCGTAGGTCCCGGAATCTCCACATTTAGAACGCGGCATCAAAAAGACTAAAGCAATTTCGGAAACAGTCGTTCCAGATAGTCATTGTATTCTTATATAACCGTATGGTATAGTATGTCAAGTGAAATCAGCTTTTTTAATTCCCGGATTAAGTCTTGATCACGCGTTTGAAAGTTCAACCCTAGACCCACTACGAGAGTCTATGTTAGCGCAAGACATAAAACTGTATGGTGTCACCGAAAGTTGGAGAGGCCACAATTTGCTTAGCTTTGGCGAACTCGCCGTTGAGCAGGCTCAGCTATGTCAATATGATGGGATGTTGATTGCACATTCACTCGGTGCTTTAGCCGCACTTAGGGTTATCGATAAAATAAAACCACGCTATTTAGTACTCTGCTCTCCTTCTGCACTATTTTCGGAGGATATCAAAGCAAACAATAATCCTGAACTATACCAACGCATCGGTGAAAGACTAATGACAGAGCTGAAAAATTTTTCAGCAATGGATGCCGTTTCAGAAGTCAATGATCGAGGAGTTTCGACAACAATTTTGTACGGAGAAAAAGAGCGCGATCTCTACCCGGATTTAGTTGTTCGTTGCCAAAATCTAGCAACTGACATAACAGATGCTGAACTTATAGAAGTTAGAGGCGCTGCACACTTTATTGGCGAGGAGCCATACTCCAGCGAACTTGCTCAGGTTGCAAGTGGCATATTCACCGACCTGTAGCCGTGCGTTGTCTCGTTTTCACAATTCTTTTTTTTCGCTAGATTCGAGAAAATATCTAAGGGCTATTCGCCCTTCCACCACTCCACGGCTTGTGCGCCCAACTGTAATGGCGCCAGATATTTGGCAGCTTCCCGTGGATCATCATTGATGGCGCCGTCATACGCTCGTCCCGCTTGAGCAAAGCGAGATCGGATGTTATCTTTTACTCGCCTAAATTCCAAGCTATCCTTATCGAATGGTAATCTAGAGCCAAAACTTTCCAAAGGTTGGAAGAATATACTCGACTTACGCAAAACTCTAATCTAGCCTAAAATATTCCTTGTGATCTAAAACAAAAAACACAAGGAGGATATATGTCAAAGATTGTGACGTCCGACTACGCTCAGATGTTGCTCAATGGGGTAGATAACTTTACAGCCACCTACTTCTCGGAGGTCATTGGGACGGTGTCTCATGACACCATAGGTAGGTCAATTGCTACCATAAAGCTCTCGCCCAAGGTAGTTCGGGAAAAAGCTCTGGAGCTTATTGTCCCTAGCCAGAATGGCTACCTCGCTCTTGATGACACCGTTATGGATAAAGCATCTTCTGAAGAGATTGAAGTTGCTTCAGCTCAGTATTCCGGCCAAAAGCATGGCATTACCACTGGTATTGGTGTGGTTACTCTGGTATACATTAATCCCGAACTAGACAAGTACTGGATACTTGACTACCGGATTTATGACAAGACAACTGATGGAAAAAAGAAAACTGAACATGCCCTGGAGATGATTCAGTATTGGCAAACCATTAGTGAGCTACATCCTGGTCGTGCACCATTTACCACTGTTCTCATCGATGCTGGTTACACCTGCAAAAAGATCATGCAATACGTTATCCGTATCGACAAATACTTTTTCGGGGTGATGCCTAAAACCCGAGTGGTGAGCTACGAACAAACTGACGAGACAACTGGGGAGATGAGCATTATCTACAAGCATGTTGGCGAGCTTGATTGGGATGACCCTGAAATTGCTACTCATGGCAAGATAGTCTGCGTAGATTTTCTCCCTAAAGACAAGAAGTTGAAACTATTCCTAGTCACGGCTAAACACCGGGTGGAATACTTGGTAACGAACCAAGTAAGTTTGAAAACCACAGAAGCTGCCAAAAATGTTGGTGGCTTTCGTTGGAAGATCGAACAGTTTCATAGAGAAGTTAAGCAGTTAACTGGTGTAGCCAGGTGCCAGGCATGGAAAGGTAGAAAACAACGGAACCATATCTGCATTGCCTTTGTTGTTTGGCATCAGCTTAATGAGTTAGCCAAGCAAATGCAAACCACTATGTACGAGGTAAAGCATTTACCCTTACGGGAATACCAGAAACAGCTTTGGATAAATCCTGCTTACCGGTTTGAACTGACTGATTTTGCGTAAGTCGAGTATATCTTTATCAGCCATCCAGACAGTACCCTTAAAACTTTTCATATTAAGAACAGCCATAAGGTTAATCTGGCTGATCTTGACCTAATAGTCTAGCCCGCATTTCTTGAAATCTTTTTTGTTGTTCTAAGGCTATTTCTTCTTCTGATTTAGTTTTAGTCTGATGAACAGTTTTAGCTTCTACTTTATTTCCTCCGATGACATTAACTACAGGAATAACAATTGGGCTAAGCTGTGTTTGTTCAAAAAGATAGTGAGTTACGTGGTCTTTAAGTTCTGCTTTAAAACGATCTAAATCAACTCTTTTATAACGTTGAACAACTGCTCGTTTAAGCTCTTGTCTAAGTCCATTCATTACTTCTTCTTTGTCCCGCATGTAAATAAAACCACGACTTATAATATCTGGTGAGGTTAGTAAATTACCATTCTTCTTATCGACGGTTAAAACTACCGCTACTAAACCTTCTTCACTTAACAATACTCGATCTTTAACTACTACATTACTAACAATCGATCCGGTCTGATCAACCAATAAACTACCGAAAGGCACCGGAGTAGTCTTTTGCCATTTATCTTCACTAAAAAGTATCGAATCGCCATTTTCTGCTTGGATTATATTCTCTCTCTTCCAGCCTTCTTCTACGGCCATCTCTCCATAATATCGGCGATTTAAAGCACCAGCATATATTGGCAAGAAAAACTTAGGACGAACAATATGAAGCATCTCTCTATATTCATCTCGACGAGCATGACCCGAAACATGGAGTGGGCCAACATTATCTACTTCATGGGTTGGATGTCGATAAAGATGCACTCCCCGCTTAACTAGATCATTGCCTATTTCTTCATATCTGACTTCATTCCCAGGAATAGGAGTAGAGCTGACCACTACGGTATCACCTTCCTTAAGTTTAATGTGCTTATGAGTGCCTTCAGCCATCCGCTGAAGCGCAGCACCAGGTTCACCTTGGCCACCGGTACAAATAACCAACACTTCCCTATCTGGTATATTGGGCATTTCACGCATTGGCAATACTGTTCCTTTAGGAATCTTTAGAATACCTTGACGAACAGCAATTTCGGCATAAGAAATCATGCTCCGACCATCCAAAGCCACTCGTCGGCCACTGGCTGCCGCTGAATTAACAATCATCTGAACTCTGTTCATGTTTGAAGAAAAGATCGCTACAAAGACTCTTCCCTCGGCTTTACCGATAATATCGTGAAAGCTTTGTTGTAGAGTGTGTTCAGTAGGAGTTCGACCAGGCAATGGCGTATTACAACTATCGCTCATTAATAATAAAACTCCTTCGTCTCCTAATTGCCGTAATCTTTGAGCATCGGTTGGTTTTTCGTCTAGCGGCTCAGGATCTAGTCGCCAATCTCCAGTATTAATAATTCGTCCTACTGGCGTGTCCACTACCATACAGGTAGATTCAGGTACTGAATGAGTTATTCTAACTAATTCAATAAAGAAAGGTCCTAATTTAAGTCGTTCATGGTTATCTATATTCATAACATTAAGCTGAGGACTAAAATCTAAACCTGATTCGGCAAAAGCATCCTCAAAAGTTTTAGCTACTACCCCCAAGGTAAATCGTGACCCATAAATAGGAGCTGGAAATTTAGGCACTATATGTTTAAGACCGCCCAAATGATCTAAGTGTCCATGGCTAATTACGTATCCTCTAATTTTGTGCCTAATGGATTCTAAATAAGTAGTATCAGCTATAGTGTAGTTAATACCTGGCAAATCAATGCCCAAATGATTACCGCAGTCAAGAATCAAAGCATCATTTTCCCACTCTACTACTTGCATATTTTTTTCACCAATGGCTTCTTGCCCTCCCAAAAAACTAATTTTAAGTTTGCCTAGATTATTGTCATTAATAATATTGGCTCTTTTGGGTTG
>JAJZWH010000075.1 GCA_021846765.1 bacterium
CTAATAATCTATTTTGGATGTCTTGAATATTATTTTGGTTATTAAGTTCTTGTTGCATTTGTTGATCGTTTTTATATTGTTCTTTTAACTGAGCTATCTTTAGGTTTAATTCTTGTTTACTAATAGACAAATTTTCACTATTAGCAACAGCCCCTAAAACAAGACCCGTCTTAACTCTAGTTTCGGCCTGCTGATTAAGGTTTTTTAGATATGTTTCTTGATTTAAATTTGCTTGTTGTAGGTATTCTTGCCAGGTTAATCCCCTATAATTAGCATTTTTTCTTTGCTCTGCATCTATCCTATTTTTTTCATCATCTATTAGAATGGCTGGTATCTCTATGTTTGTTTTATTGACTAAATGTTCAATAATTAAATTTTGTTGTTTAATTAATGCTTCATCTTGTTTGGTTTTTAGGAGTTCTTTTTTTATATCTTCTTTAAGCTCTTTCAGTGTAGTAAAATCTCCGACTAATTGAGCAAATTGATCGTCCAGTTTAGGCAATATTATTTGATTAATTTGTTTAATCTTAACCTTGAATTTAACTTTCTTATTTTGTAGAGCAATAATTCCGTAGTCGCTAGGGAAGGTTGTGACAAATTCTTTGGTATCGTCCTTATTGGTGTCTAATAATTGTTCTTCAAATCCTGGTATAAAGGTTTTACTACCTAAAAGTAATGGATAATCTTGACCTTGAGCCCCAGCTATCGGTTGGTTTGTTTGAGCATCTACACCGTTGAAGTCAATCACTAGCTCATTGTTGTTTTTGGCCGATTGATTACTTTCTTTTCTAGTTGCTAATTGAGTTCTTAATTTGTCTAAAATTTGATTGATTTCTTGGATGGTGACTTTTGTTTGTTCTTTAGGAATTGATAGACCAACATATTTAGCTAGTTTTATGTCACCGATTATGTCTACTTCAGCCTCAAAATCTAATTTTTCCAAAGGGACGTAAGTTTTTACCTCTATTTTTGGGTTATTAACTGGTCTTATTTGTTCTTTAATTAATGCCTTTGTATATAAGTCGTTAACGGCAACTTCCAATGATTCTTGTGCTAAAATGTTTGCATCTAAGTATTTTTCGGTTATGTTTTCTGGAGCTTTACCTGGTCGAAATCCAGGAACTTTTATATTGGCACCTAGCTTATTAACTGCTTGATTATAAGCTTTTTTTAATTCAACTAAATCTCCTGAAATTGTTAATTTAGCTTTAGTTGGGGTTATTTTATCTAATATAATTTGCATCCGATGAACAATTCTATCATTCAATGCTCGGAAAACAAAGCTTAGCCTTTTTAGCCTATTTTTTGTTTTATTGTTGGTATTAATTTTTCTAAACTATAACTAATCTCAGTTGATGAGTTTAATTCTCTCAGAGTAAATTTTTGATTTTGGTGTTCTGCTGGTCCAATAATTAACACTAAATTAATTCCCTTTTTATGGGCTGTTTTAATCTGTTCGCCAATTTTTTTCTTACTAAAATCCACAGCAACGCTTATATTGTTATGTCTTAATTGATTAACTACTTTTAAGGCGTAGGTATATTCATCATTGATTATAACTGTATATATTTTAGTATCTGTTTTAAGTTCTGGTAATAAATTGTGTAGTTTTAAAAAATTTAAAAGAGTTGCGTCGCCAAAGCCAAAACCAACTGTATCTATTGGCTTAACCCCGAATAGTCCCACTAGACCATCATATCTTCCGCCACCCAACATTGCTCTATTATTTTGGGGATGAGTATCATATAACTCAAATACAATGCCGGTATAGTAATCAAAACCTCTGACAATAGTAATGTCGAACTCTACGTTATCTAACTCTTGTTCTTGGCAAGTTTTCAATAGATTATCTAAATCTTTAAATGAATTATATTCTTGGATTTGTTTAGGCAATTTATTTAACTGTTGGTAACTTAATAGGTGTATTATTTTTTCGGTTAAACCATTAGCTAGTTGTACTGGTTGTAGGATCGAGTCAACTATTTCAATAAAATCTGCCTCTGTTATTTTATTTTTTCTATCTATTGCTTTAGCCAATTTGTATGCTTGCTCTTGGTCTAGTTTTAAATAATCGGCAAATATGTCATTCATTAGTGCTCGACTATTGATTTTCAGCTGATACATTGAGCTATCGGCCTTAAATGCGCTCATTATATCCTTGATTACGGTTAGCAGTTCTAATTCAGCATAGATATTATTGATGCCGAATATATCAACATTTAACTGCCAATGTTCTCTATATCTTCCGTTTTGTGGTCGTTCATATCTCCATAAATTTGGTATGGAGAACCATCTTAACGGATAGACTAGCTGTTCTCTTTTAGCTGCGACCATTCTACTGACTGAGGGAGTCATTTCTGGTCTGATAGCTACTTCACGACCGCCTCGATCTATAAAATTATAGGTTTGATGATTAATTATTTCTTCGCCGCTTTTAGCTTTATACAATTCCAGAGATTCAATAATTGGGGCGTTATATTCTTCGTAACCGTATAATTTAACAATCGATCTGAAAGCATTAAAAATATAATCGTGTATTCGCTGATCTTCGGGATAAAAATCCTTTGACCCTTTGTATGGAAGTGTAGATAGTTTCATAGATAACTTAATTGTTGGTTGATTATTGGTGCGCGGGAGAGGACTTGAACCTCCATGGGTTGCCCCGCTAGCTCCTAAGGCTAGTGCGTCTACCATTTCGCCACCCGCGCTTAAATTATTTA
>JAJZWH010000020.1 GCA_021846765.1 bacterium
TTCAGACAGTAAACGGTCTGTGTCAACTCCCATTTCTCGCAACATTTGAGTGGCTCGTGAACTTCTTTGATTTAATATACTAAACAATATATGTTCAGTGCCACAAGTTTCTTGTGAATAGTCCTGAGCTATATCATAAGCTGTGCGTAGGGTTAATTTAGCAGTCTCGCTAAGTCCTTTTGCCCCCATATTAATAACAAAAGATTTTGGTGTTAAGTTCAATACTAATCTAGCTCTATCAAGAGTTACTCCAACATTTTCTAGCATTTTAGCACCCATACTACCTTCTTGGGCTAAAACTCCTAGGAGTAAATGTTCAGTCCCAACGTACGCACTTCCAAAGCTTCTAGCTATAGCATCTGCGTGCTTTAAACTTTGTAGTGCATTATTTGTCAAATGCTTTCTAAAATCTTGAAAATCTGAAGAATTTGGCATCATATTTTATTTATACTACCTTTCCTTGATTTAGAGCTGTAATATTTATCTCTATATTAATCATTTTCTATTGTTAACTAAATGCTAATACTTTTCTCTAATTTTAATTTGAGGTGACCCAAATACAATAATTATTTTACAGCTCTTAGCACTCGCATGTCAAGAGTGCTAACTATTCGCCATGTTCTTCAATTGCATCCAATAAACTGCTTTCAAGTTCGGTTTTCTTTTTGATCCTTCCTGGAGTTGATGAATTAGTTAGAGGTTGTTTTGGTTCAACTATAGCCGAATCTTCTGGTTCCTTTGTAGTAGTTTGCTTATTTTCTGATTCAATATCGATTTCATAGCCTGTCAATTTACTTGCCAGTCTAACATTCTGTCCACCCTTTCCTATTGCAATACTTAACTGATCTTCTGGAACATTAACTAAGGCTCGATGCTTATCTTGATCAATTGTCACGCTATTTACTTTAGTCGGACTGAGGGCATTAGTAATAAATTCTACTAAATTATCGCTATGAACTATAATATCTATTTTTTCTTGTTCACCAATTTCGCTCATAACTGCGTTAACTCTAGTACCGTGACCTCCGACAAAAGTTCCTACTGGATCAACCCCAGGAACATTACTCCATACTGCAATTTTAGATCGAACACCAGCCTCTCTAGCTAGTTCTTTGATTTCCACGGCACCACTTTCCATTTCTGGAACTTCAGATTTAAATAGCCACTCTATAAATTCTTTATTTCCTCTACTGACTATTAATTGAGGTCCCCTAAAACCTCTTTCTACATCTTTAAGAAAAACCTTAACTCTTTGTCCAGGATAGTATCTCTCTCCTTGAATTTGTTCACTCCGAGGCATTATCCCTTGAGCTTTACCTAAATCTACTCTTACTACATTACCTTCTACGCGACTGACTGTAGCATTGATTAATGAGCCAATTTTATCCTCATATTCAGTCATAATAATTTCTCTTTCAGCTTCTCTTAATCGCTGAAGAATTACTTGTTTAGCTGTTTGAGCTGCTACTCTTCCAAAATGATCTATTTTCTCATGTAGTTCTATTGTCTCGCCTATTTGAGCATTTTTTTGTTTTAGTTTGGCTTCATTTAAAGAAATTTGGTAAGCTGGATTGGTCACATTATCGACTATTTCTTTAGTGACATAAGCGTCTACTTCCCCAGTATTTAAGTTCATTTTTACCTTTATCTCTTGATCCCTATCTCCGTAATCTCGTCTATATGCTGCTGCTAATGCTTGTTCGACAGCTTCTTGGACAACATCCTCTGGTAAGTTTTTTTCTTCTGCTATTGATCTTATAGCTACACCCAATTGTTTAAAATCTAGTTCCATATTTTTTACCCTGTCTTATTAAAATACTTATTTATCAAAAATCCGACCTTAGTAAAATCGGTCGGACTGCTGACTTTAACTTTATGCTTAATGTATTTATATGTCAAATAACAAAGATAGATATTGTCAGCGCAAATTAGAAATGTCCGGTTTTAAACTATTTAGAAATGTCCGGTTTTAGGCATTTAGCTTTTGTTGTTTTCTTCAATAAATTAAGGGTTTTATTGGACTGTTAGTAATTACCTAGGTTATCTTTCTAGATGGTGGTTTCTGGTTAGGTCGGTTGGTAATATTGTAAGGAAGTAGTACAAACTTACGCCACGGATGGTTAGGGCTTGGGATGGTAGGTGTATGAGGATTACTGGTTAAGGCAATTGGTGGTTTAGTGAGAGTAGGTGGCTTGCTAGCCAGCTGAGTGTAGTTTAAGTATTTATTATTGAGCTTTAGATGGATTGAGTTATCCAAGCGTTCTTCAATTATTACTTGGGCTTTTGGCAATACTAGCGTTGGTTGAACTTTTGCTAATTGGAGCCAACTATTCTTAAAACGAATAGTAAAGTCTTGGTTAACATAACGAGTAGAGATAACCGACAGAACTGCCGGTAAATTATCCTCTTTAGTGAGTGATCGATGAGCATTAACTTCAGACATAGGAGTAACGCAGAAACGACTATTGTAGGCCGGTAGGAATATATCTCTGAGAAATACATTAGCAGCAGCCACATCGTTAATTTCCTCTAGCCTTAATTCTTTAACTAAACGATCCTGTAAGGTACCAAATAGATTCTCTATTCGACCTTTGGCTTGTGGGCTATTGGCGAATATGACCTCTACGTTAAGCTGCTTCATAGCTCTTTCGAATTGAGTGATCATGTGATCATCATCTAGAGCGTTCTTACTGTTAACCTTGTACGTACTATGTCGATCTAAATAGATGGAAATCGGCTTACCATAGGCTTTAAAGTAGTCCCACCAGTAGGTCATAACCGGCCTGGTTCCCTCATAAGCCAGAAACTGCGCTACTACGGTGTTGTTGGCATCATCACGGCTGGCCAGTAAGGTAGCCCAGGCACCATCTGGTAACCTGCCCTCAAACCAGTCATGACGGCAGCCATCGAATTGTTCCATATCCCCATAACAGGCTCTTCTTTCACGGCGCATACGATGGATAGCTTTCCGCTTTTTATGGTGCCACATACCTTCCTTGATCATGAGAAGTCGGAGTGTTTCATGATCAATCTCAAGCCCGTCCCTCTCGGCTAGTTTTTCGGCAGCAAAGGTTGGGCCAAAGTCTGGATATTTGGTTTTAACCAGCTCAATGGCTCTGTCTTTCGTTGTTTGAGGGAGTTGTCGATTATTTGGTTTGCCTCGAGCTTTATTGGCTAATTCGGCTGATCCATCGGCTCGATACTTGACCATAAGACGGTGTAGTTGGCGATCGGTAATACCGAGGCTTTGGGCTGCATCTTTTTGAGTCTGTGTTTTGTTAATAACTCGTTGGAGCGTAGTTGCCCTATCTAGCTCTTTGGAGCTTAGTACATAAATATGTTTCACTGAGATTGTCCTATCTTTTAAGTTATTTCCGTAACCTAAGGATAGGACATTTCTATTTAGTGCAAACCGGACATTTCTAAATAGTTTTCACAATAACAAAGATAGATATTAGCGTAGAATTGTTTTTAGGAGGATCTATTTAGAACATGTTAAAATTTATTGTAAGCAATATTAAACTCATCAAGAAGGCATATGAATAAAGTACGGCGACTGTATGAACAGTTTCATCCACAAGACTATCAATTAACAATCAAGCCGAATAAAGAGAAAATGTCTTTTCAAGGAACAACTGTTATTCATGGTTTTAAAGTAGGTCGACCAAGCAAAAGATTAACTTTTCATGCTAAAGATCTAAAAATATCTGAAGTTGAAATTATCCGAAAAGAAAAAAAAGAAGCCAAAAAACTAAATATAGCTCGAATAGTCTACCATAAAAGTTATGATGAGCTAAGGTTACATTGCCAAGAGATGATTTATCCTGGCGAATACACTATCTCATTAAATTTTAAGGGTAAAATTAATAAGCAAATGAATGGGCTATATCCTTGCTTTTATCAAGTAAAAGACCAAGAACATATTATATTGGCTACTCAATTTGAAAGCCATCATGCCAGAGAAGTTTTTCCTTGCATAGATGAACCAGAGGCTAAAGCTATTTTTAATTTATCCTTAATAACTTGGCCGCATGAAGTAGTATTGGCTAACAGCCAAGTAAAGGAAACAAAACAAAACGGAAATCAAGTTACGACTATTTTTGAACCAACCTTGAAGATGAGTACTTATCTATTGGCATTTGTTATAGGAGATTTAGGATTTATCGAGAAAACAACTATAGATGGAGTAAAAGTTAGAGTCTATACGACTCAGCAAAATGTAGCTTATAGTGATTTTGCATTAGATACCGCGGTTAATTGTTTGCAATTATATAATCAATATTTTGGTATAGATTATCCTCTGAAAAAATGTGATTTGGTGGCTTTACCGGATTTTGCGAGTGGAGCTATGGAGAATTGGGGTTTAATAACATTTAGAGAACAAGCTTTAATAGTTGACCCTCTAAATACTAGCTTGTCCATGAAACAATATGTCGCTAATGTGATAGCTCATGAATTAACTCATCAATGGTTCGGTAATTTAGTAACAATGCGCTGGTGGAATGATCTTTGGCTAAATGAAAGTTTTGCAACTCTAATGAGTTATTTAGCTATTGATAAACTTTTTCCAGAGTGGAAGATTTGGAACCAATTTATTGTCGAGGAGCAGAGCGCCGCTTTAAAACTTGATAGTCTAGCCAATACCCACCCAGTTAATGTCACCATTAATCATCCAGATGAGATAAGAACTATATTCGACAATATTAGCTATGAAAAAGGTGCAAGTGTTTTATATATGCTGATGCGTTATCTTGGAGCTGATAAATTTAAACAAGGCTTAAATTTATATCTACTAAAACACAGCTATGCAAACAGCCAATCTAGTGATTTATGGGATGCCTTGGAGGCAGTTTCAGATATGCCAATTAGAGAATTTATGGAATCTTGGACAAAGCAACCTGGATATCCAATCCTTACAGTTGATGTTCAAAAAAATAAAGCTCTTATCACCCAAGAAAGGTTTTATTTAAATGATAATCAAGAAGAACAAGGTTTTATCTGGCCTATACCTTTATTTACCCAAGATATAGACAAAAAATACAATACCTTAACTAAAAACGAATGTGCAATTAATATAGATTTATCTTCGAGGAATCAATTAATAATCAATAGAAATCATACAGCTTTTTGTCGAACAATATATATCAATGACCATATAACTGTTCTTAAAGAATTAATTGGTAAAAATCAGTTAACTGAATTGGATCGTCAAGGATTACTTGAAGATAGTTTCGAAGCGGCAAAAGCCGGGTACTTACCAACTACTCAATGTTTTAATTTATTACAAGCTTACTATCATGAAGATAGCGAAATTGTTTGGAATATAATTAGCTCTAATTTAGCAAGCGTTAGAGCAGTAATGGACAATGAAGATTTAAGAGTTGCTTTAAATAAAAAAATAGTTGATTTAATTGATTTGCAGTATCAGAGATTAGGTTGGTATGGACAAGCTAGTGAAAATCATTTTGATAAATTGCTTAGGCCTATTATTTTAGGCTTAGCCTGTTCTAGCGAAAGTCAACAAGCTATCTTAGAAGCCAAGAAAAGATTTAATCAAAGAGCATCCCAACCCATCGACCCAGATATTCGTGGAGTAGTATATACCACTGTAGCCAGACAGGGTGGAGATAAAGAATATCAGTCATTACTTAAAATGTATCAACAGACAAACAATAGTGAAGAAAAAGTCATACTAGCAGCTGCTTTGACCAACTTTAAACAAAAAAAATTGATCAATCGAACACTAAGAATGATAACTCAGGAAGATGTTCGATTACAGGATGTGGCATACTGGGTAAGCTATAGTTTCGCTAACAAACATGCCAAAGAATTAACCTGGGAATGGTTGCAAGACAACTGGCAATGGCTCATAGATAATCTTGGAAATGACCTTAGTTTTTATATGATGCCTCGATATGCCGCCAGATTATATAGTGATGAAAATTTTATTCCTATTTTTAGAGATTTTTTTCAGAAACACATGACTGATAGTTTAAACCGTCCAGTAAATCAGGCTATTGAGACTATAACTTGGCAAGCAAAATGGAAACAAAGAGATCTTAATAACTTAAAGAAATACTTTAATAAAGGTTAATTAGTTATTAAAGATTTCATTGGCTGAAAAGATAAACGATGATATTTACAAGGTCCAATTGAATTAATGGCCTGTAGATGTTCATTTGTCCCGTAACCAACATTATTTTTAAAGTTATACTCTGGAAAACGGCTATCTAGTTGAATCATGTATTCATCTCTAGCGACTTTAGCAATTATACTAGCCGCACTTACCGCTGGTATTAGCTGGTCTGCCTTGATTAGGTTATAAACCTCATGATCTGGCAAAAAATTAATAGTACCATCTATTATTATTTGATCTATTTGTTGAATATTCAATTTAGCTATAGACCGAAAAGATGCCAAGATCAGAGCTTTGACTAAACCGATCCTATCTATTTCATTATTGCTTACCCAGCCTAAACCTGCATAATATGCTTGATCAAGTATGGTCTTAGATAGTTTTATTCTTTGCTTACTAGTTAATTGCTTTGAATCTTTTAGGCCTGGTATATAATCATTTAGCACTACTGCTCCAACAACTAATGGTCCAGCTAGACTTCCACGACCTACTTCATCTATACCTAGTATTTTCATTCAATTTAAATAACTATTGTTTTATAAAGATTAAGCTGATTCTAAAGCTTCTGGTTTACTTTCTTTTTGTTTTTCGGTGTTGTCTTTCTTTTCTTGAACTGGCTGATTCTCATCTTCGGGTATGCTGTTTACTTCTTGCTTATTAAAATCTAGCCCACTGAGTCTAGCTGCTTTCCCAGTACGTTCTCGCATGTAAGTTAAGTAGTTACGTCTTACTTTACTTCTTTTTGTAATCTCAACTTTCATAACCAAAGGACTATTAAGTAGAAAACTTTTTTCAACTCCTACTCCACTTGCTATTCTACGAACGGTAATTCTACTCAAATGACTATTCATTCTACCTGTTCTAATTACTAGTCCTTGAAATACCTGAACTCTTTCTTTGTTGCCTTCTTTAATTTTTTGATGCACCTTTACAGTATCACCACTTTTAACATCTACAAGGTGCTTTTTTTTCTGTGACTGGTTTAATGCTTCAATAATCGTTGGCATATATCTGTTATAGACTACACTATTCAGTATTTATTGGCAATAAGTTAAATTAATTAATATATATCTATAGGCTGAACTAAAAAAAATAAGTTATAATTTAGATTCTATGGTAGATTATGGAAAACAAGCACTGGATATTCATAAAAAGTTTAAAGGTAAGATTCACATTAGTCTTAATGACAAAAACATAGACCTCGATAAACTTAAATTATATTACACGCCTGGAGTAGCAGCAGTTAGCTTAGCAATAGCAAAAAATGCTCTTACATTAAAAGATTATACTTGGACAAATAACAATGTCGCAGTCATTAGTGACGGTTCGGCAGTATTAGGTTTAGGAAATATTGGACCTAGAGCTGCCTTACCGGTAATGGAAGGAAAATGTTTTTTATTTAAATATTTTGCAGGCATAAACGCTGTTCCAATAGTCATAGATGCCCATAGTGCTCAGGAAATCATAGATTGCGTCAAAGCAATAGCTCCAAGTTTCGGAGGGATTAACTTAGAAGATATAGCCGCTCCTATTTGTTTTGAAGTCGAAGAAAGATTAGCTCAAGAATTACCAATTCCTATTTTTCATGATGATCAACATGGTACGGCTATAGTTACACTAGCTGGTTTAATTAATGCTACTAAAGTAACTCAGCGTAATCTTGGACAAAGTAAAATAGTGTTAGTAGGGGCGGGAGCGGCTGGTATAGCCATAATTAAACTAATTAAAAAATATGCGCCTCAAGCTAATATAATAGCAGTCGATTCCAAAGGAATAATTTCTAAAAAACGTCAGGATTTAAATGATAGTAAAAAAAATGTTCTAAAATTAACCAATCATCAGAACCTATCTGGATCACTTAGCGATGCCGTACATCAGGCAGATATATTTATTGGAGTTTCTAGTCCTAATATACTTAGCGTAGAGATGGTTAAATCAATGAATACCAAACCAATTATATTTGCCATGGCCAACCCAGATCCTGAAATTAAACCCAACCTAGCTCAAAAAGCTGGCGCAGCAGTGGTCGCAACCGGACGAAGCGATTACCCAAACCAAGTTAATAACGCCTTAGCCTTCCCTGGTATCTTTAAGGGTGCCCTAGATCATCACATTAGACATATTACAGAAGAGCATAAAATAAAAGCCGCAGAAGTAATAGCAAGTTTAGTTGCAACTCCAACGGCTGACATAATCGTGCCTTCAATTAACGATAAAAGATTAGTAGTATCGATTGCTAAGGTAATAGTTTAAACTAGCCAACAACCCTATATATTTCTTCGATTGAAGTTTGCCCTTGGATAACTTTTAATGCTGCATCTTGAAGCATAGTTAACATACCGTTCTGAATAGCCGCATTTTCAATATCTGCCGTAGAAACTACTTTATGATTATCTGTAATAATTTGTTGTACCTGATGACTAATAGTTAGTTGTTCTCGAATTACTAATTGTCCAGAAAAGCCATAGGGATTATTTTCACTCTTACCTGGTTTGTATAATTTTAAACCATCAAGATTTGGTCTTTGTATTTCTGGAGGTAGGCTATCAATAATATTTCTTAGAGTAGTAACTTCTTCATTTGATGGCGAATATTCAATTTTAGTATTGTCATCTAAGCGTCTAACTAATCTTTGGGCCATTATTAGTCTAATAGCAGAAACAAATAATGGATTTTGGCCAATAATATCAGCCAATCTAGTTAAAGCAGCAGAGGCGCTACTTGCATGAAAGGTAGTTAGCACCAAATGTCCGGTCAAAGAAGCTTGAAGTGCAGTACGAGCAGTGTCGTCATCTCTTACTTCTCCTACCATAATAATATCCGGATCAAGTCTTAATATTGCTCTTAATTTATCAGCAAACATTACCTCGTTACCTGACTCACTCGTTCTAACTGGAACCTGACTAATACCATGAAATTGGTATTCGACTGGATCTTCTATGGTAATAATTTTTCGTTCTTCATTATTTAAACTATTTAATATTGAATACAGAGTGGTTGTTTTACCGGACCCTGTAGGTCCAACAACCATTACTAAACCGCTAGGTTTACTTATAATCTTGTCGACTTCTGACCTATCTTTAATTGATAACCCTAATCTGTCTAGACTATACCTAGACTCGTCAAGATTAAACAATCTCATAACTACGTCCATACCATTAATAGTTGGAACTGTTTCTAGTCGAACATTGACATCTACTACTGATTTATCCGCCATTGTTATTTTTTGAGAAATATGCCCTTGTTGAGCCTCATTAACACCAGTTGAAATATTGCCAGCACTGGCTATTGCAGCTATTAGTACCCTATATTTATCGAAAGATATTCGGGCAATAATATGCAGTACTCCATCTATTCTAAATCTAATTCGTACATCATCTTCTTCTGTTTCTATGTGAATGTCCGACGAATTAAGTCGATGCGCCTGATAAACTAGATAAGCTAACATATCGTCAGCTTTTACTTGATTAAGGATTGAAGATATGCTATCTATTAACGATTGATTTTGGGTTTCTTTAATTTCTATATCATGGTAGACAATTTTTTTAGGTGGATCATATAGGTTAATATAATCATCAAAACCCTTATCTGAAATCAAGACAAAGCTAACTCTTGAGTCATTAAATCTTTGTGTAATAGATTTTAAGGTAGATTGAGGAGTGGTTGTAGTAATGCCAAATAAAACGTGATATTTATCGGCTTTAAGTGGTACTAAACGTAGAGATTTTATTTCAGATACTGTTAAAATATCTTTATATAAAGTTTTAGGATTTACTTGAGAAGTATCTACATAATCGAAACCAAGTATACGAGCACGTCGCTGAGTGGATTGTTCTTCGTTTATTCGAGCGTCATCGATCATAATAAATTTAAATACCTTTGTTTATAGTATAAAGCATGAGCGTCTTAAAGAGCATAGGATAAACTAAATGGATAGAGATCTTTACTTAATTATCGACAATGTTCGCAGTAGTGAAAACATAGGATCATTACTTAGGACAGCTGATGGGCTAGGTATTAAGGAAGTGTTAATTTGTGGATATTCTCCTTATCCTAAATTGGCTAATAATGATACTAGATTACCTCATATAATTAATAAAATAGATGCAAAAATTCACAAAACAGCTTTAGGGACTGAAAAAACACAAGTTTGGAATTATTATCCAACAGTAACTCAAGCAATAAATTACTTAAAACAAAAAGGAATACCCATAATTGGCTTAGAACAGACCAATTTAGCGCTTAAACTAAATGATTATCAGCCTCCCGATAGACTTGGACTAGTTATTGGTAATGAAATAACCGGAATCGATCAATCTATAGTTAAATTATGCAATGTTGTAGTCGAAATACCTATGATAGGCAAGAAAGAATCATTTAATGTTTCGATAGCTATGGCCATGGCTATGTTTTATTTTCGATATATGGTATAGTTTTTTGTATAAAAACAAAATAAAAATATGGTCAGTAAAATAAAACCTTCCTCAAATATTAATGAGCGGAAAATTAAAGCCCAACATCACAAACATTCAAAAAGTTATCTAAAAACATATTGGCCATATATACCGATAGTATCGATTATCAGTTTGGGTGTAATTATTCATATAATCTATCAAAGAAAAACCTTATCTAGTAATGTGAATTTAACTAATTACAGCTTCTTGAGCATTTTAGAATCTACTCTTGGTTTACTAGCCTTAACTATTTTTCTACTCAGACATGCTTTTGCCTGGCATAAGGTCTTTGTTAAAGGGGAAGAATTTGCAACCAAACACCCTTACTTAGATATATTATTAGTGACTATTGCTACGATTGGTATATTGTTGAATCATAGTATAGCAACTACCCTATAGCTACATTAGCACTGCCTAATAGATTACGTAGGTCAGAAAGACCATCACTTTTAACATTTATGCCTATCGGTAGCTTAATAATCTGTTTACTAGAATCATCACCAACCACCAATACTACTTCAGTGTTGCCTAAATTGTTATCGATAGTTTGTTTGATATTTTTCAATAATTGTTCATCGTTAGTGCTTAATAAGCGCACATATAATCTAGGAACAGATTGTACTTTATTCTCCAAACCTTTTGCTCCTGGTCCAGTTATGGTAGAAATATTTTTTGACTTACGAACTTTAGGTGGTTTCATTTTTTTATTAAGTGGTTGGTATGCCGTAGCCTGTTCTGCTGTTATCTCTCGTGCATCTTCTGCTATTATTTTAAGCTCGTCAGTGATGTTTTGTTGTTTATCTTTAGAGTTGATTTTTCCTTTGATTAAAATAACTCGATCTCTTTGCCATATACCTAAAGTTTGCTGAAATATTGATGGAAAAACTACTATTTCTATAGAACCGTTAAAATCTTCGACTTGAATAAAAGCCATTTTTTGACCATTTTTGGTAACTATTTCACGAATATTAGTAATAATCCCTCCAATGGTCGTGCTTAGTCCATCCATTTCTGATGTTAAATCATTAATAGCTACTGTTTGCTCATTTAATATATTGAGATAAATGTCTAATGGATTTTGAGATAAATACAAGCCCAATAATTCTCTTTCCCATAGTAATTGTTCTTGGGTGATCGGTTTGTTCTTACTAGAGTTTGGTAATTTTAAACTAGTCTTATAGTTCTTGTGTTTATCTGTAAGATCACTAAATAAATCTGTTTGGCCTGATATAACTTGTTTTTGACTTTTAGTCGCAAAAGCTAGGAGTAAATCAATGTTATCTATCAAAGTTTGTCTATCGTAAAAGGCATCAAAAGCCCCCGCTTTAATTAGGCTTTCTAATGATTTGCGATTTACTGCATGATAATCAACTCTCATTAAATAATCTTCTATACTATTAAAATTACCCCCACTGGATCTAGATTTTATTATTTCATCAACTGCATTACTACCGACGTTCTTTATGGCATTTAAACCGAATTTTATTTCTGGTTTTTTATCTTTTAAAATAACTGCAAATTCGGGAAAAGATTGGTTTATATCTGGAGGTAAGACTGGAATATTCATTTTCTGACATTCATTAATTTCGATCGCCAATCTATCGGTGTCATCGTAATCAGAGGTCATTAAAGCAGCCATAAAAGCGGCTGGGTAGTGGGCCTTTAAATAAGCGGTCTGATAAGATATAAGTCCGTAACAAGCAGCATGCGACTTATTAAAGCAATAAGCTGCAAAATCCTCTAATTGTTTCCAGAATTTGTCCATTGTAGCTGAATCTATATTAGATACTTTGGCCGCTCCTTCAATCATTCTCTGTTTCATTTTACGCATCATGTCAATATTTTTTTTACCTATGGCTTTACGTAATGTGTCAGCTTCTCCTCCAGTAAAACCACAGACTTCAATACTAATACGCATCACCTGTTCCTGATAAACTAATACTCCATAGGTGTTTTCCAAAATGCTAGCCATACTTGGATGAGGGTAGACTATTTTTCTTTCACCTTTTTTGCGTAAAATAAAGTCTTCTATAAATTGCATCGGTCCTGGACGATATAAGGCACCCATAGCTATTAGATCTTCAAAAACTGATGGTTTTAATTGTTTTAAATATCTTTGCATACCAGCTGACTCAAACTGAAAAACTCCTATCGTATCACCTCTTTGTAATAATTTATAAGTCTGATCATCTTCCAAAGATATATTATTGATATCTAATTCTTGACGATATACTTTTTTTATTATTCTTAGTGAATTCTTAATGATCGTTAGATTACTTAATCCTAGAAAATCCATTTTTAATAAACCCAACTCTTCTATTGGCTGCATGGCATATTGTGTAGCTATAACACCTTTTTGAGCCATTTCTAATGGAGCATAGTTAACTATTTGATCTGGGGCAATAACTACACCTGCAGCATGGACGCCATGAGATCGTATCGTTCCTTCAAGTTTGATTGCTAAATCAAAAACACTTTGAGCTTGTTTATTGTTCTCATATTCGTATTTTAAGTCTGAATCATTACTCAGCGATTCTGCTAGTGGAATATGCCTACCTTGAACAGGCGGGGGAATCATTTTGGCTAAACGATCTGCTTCGGCGTATGGAACCTGCATCACTCGTGCTACATCTCGTAAAGCATTTCTCGCGGCCATTGTTCCAAAAGTTACTATATTGGCCACCCGATCTTGTCCGTATTTATTGGCACAATAAGCTATTACTTCATTTCTCCTAGAATCCATAATGTCTATATCGATATCCGGCATACTAATACGATCCGGATTTAAAAATCTCTCAAACAATAAATCGTATTGAAGTGGATCAATAGCTGTTATATCTAATGCATAGGATACAATTGAACCTGCTGCGCTACCTCTACCTGGTCCAAAAACTATGCCTTGAGATTTTCCCCATTGAATAAAATCGTTAATTATTAAAAAGTATCCCTGAAATCCCATTGTTTTAATAATTTGTAATTCAAATTCTGCACGCTTCAATACATTTATAGGTAACTTTTTCTTAATATCCTTAGTTGACAATTTTTCTTGATAGGAATTGTCTGTATACCGACCCAATAAGCCTTGAAAAACTTTTTCTTCCAAATATTCTCCCTCGCTTTGTCCATTAGGAACTGGAAATTTTGGAATTAGTATTTTTCCCAATTCAATATTCACATCACATAATTGGCTAATTTTTTTAGTGTTCAATATTACTTCTGGATTAGTTTTCCCCCATCTAGCAATAACTTCCATAGGATCAGATAAATGTAAATCAAAATCTCTTAAACTCATTCTATTTAGGTCACTCAAATAAGATCCAGTCTGAACGCATAATAAAGCTTCGTGAGCTTCCTTATCTTCAGTATTAAGATAGTGTGCATCACAAGTTAATACGCAATTTATGTTATTCTTTTTTCCTAACTTAAGTAGAGCGGTATTAACTTTTAACTGTTCGCTCCAAGTGCTGGGATGTTTAGGATGACCGTGATCTTGAATTTCTAAATAATATCGATCTTTAAATAAT
>JAJZWH010000076.1 GCA_021846765.1 bacterium
CTATGAATGGTGCTCGTACTATGGAAGTATTACTATCTGTCTGCCAATCGCTCTACAACCGGGACAAAGATAACTTTCTGTTGAATCTTCATAATCTGGCCACGGTTAGTCAGTAGTTACGCTTTTTCAGCCTCTTTAATGGCTATACTTAGATCTGTGTCAGTAGATTTATCTTGTTTTTTAATTGTTTGGATAATTATATCTAGCTTATTTTTAATATCTTTAGCAAGTTCTAATGTTAGTTTATATTTTTTAGAATCATGAGCATTTAAAGACTTATCTTTAAATTCATCTGCTGCGATATTGATCAACTCGCTTATTTCAGAATGAAGCAAAACTAAGCGATCTTCAGCTCCATTAAGACTATCTTTTAATTCTTGTCTTGTTTTTTTGCCTGACTTAGGTGCATTGAGTACGCCTGCTATATACCCAGCTGCAGTCATTAAACTTGTTCCAATTGCTATTTTTTTAATTTGATTTTTGTTAGCCATTAGTTTTATTCTTTCTTTGAAATACCCGATACTAAACTAATTAGTTTAACTATTGAGGATAAAGCTTTCTTTTCACTAATCTCTTTAATCATATTAGTAGCACTCTCTACCCCGTCTATGACCATTTCTGTCTTCTTAAAAATTCTATGAACGGTTACAAAAATATAAATTATAAAAATACTTGTTAAGAAGGTAAACAAACTGATTCCTATTGCAGCAATAATTAGAAAAACGCTATCGGTTGTACTCATGATGTTAATTTACAACTTTATCGACAATATGTACAGACGCTATACTCTAACTAATCAGTTTTTCTTCTATAATCTTTTTTACAAGTTCAGGATTTGCTTGACCTTTACTAGCTTTCATTACTTGACCTATCAAAAAACCTATAGCTTTTGTTTCGCCATTTGTCACGTCATTGGCAGCTTTTTGATTTTCGGATATTACTAATTCTACGATCTGTTTTAAATCGGTTTGATCTGATTGTTGAATTAAATTATTTTTCTGAGCATATTTTACTAAATCTTTTGGTAGTACATTATTAATAAGACACATACTAATTAATTCTTTAGCTGTGGTTGAGCTTAAAAGATTATTCTGAACCATAGATGATATATTTTTATATAAAATATCTCGTTTATTAATTAGCTTAATTTGATTATTTTTAGCAAGAGGAATATCTACATTAACTAACCAATTAATTAGTTGTTTGGCATTTAATTTATTTTTTTCAAAATAATCAATAAGTTTTAAGTACTCAGCTGTTGGTATATCGACATTGGCTTCAATTAACGTTTCAATTTGGTTACTATCCAATATTATTTTATTTAGTTTATTTCTCCAATAATCTAGCGATGGGGGCATATCGGCTTTTATTTGATCGATATACTGATCGTTTATAATTATTGGTGGTAAATCTGGATCTGGCATATAACGATAATCATCGGCATTTTCTTTTGTTCTTTGAGACTGTGTTTTTTGTTTTGGTTCATTCCAGCCTCTTGTTTCTTGAATAATAGGTTTACCTTGTTCTAACAAACTGATCTGTCGTTTAATTTCGTAGTCTACGGCTTTTTCAACGGACCTAAAACTGTTTAAATTCTTAGTTTCAGATCTCGTACCTAATTGTTTATTCTTACTAACACTAACATTAACATCAAAACGCATGTTTCCATGGTATAAGTCACCATCTGTTACTTCGGCATAGCGCATTAATAAATATAGTTCTTTGGCGTATAATTTAGCTTCCAAAGCTGAGTGCATTTCTGGTTCGCTAACTATTTCCAATAGTGGCGTTCCAGCACGATTAAGATCTACTAATGAATAACTTGAGCCTGGTGGATGAGTACTCTTACCGGCATCGGATTCTAAATGAGCTCGCGTAATATTAACCTTTTTAAGTTTGTTATTGATTACGTAACTTACACTACCGCCAAGTATGATTGGTTGATCATATTGAGTAATCTGATAGCCCATTGGTAAATCAGGATAAAAATAATGCTTGCGGTCAAATGTTGAAAATAATTGAGGTCTTGTATTTAAAGCAAAAGCCGCTTTAGTAGCCAATACCAATGCTTGTTCGTTAAATACAGGTAAAGCTCCAGGTAAGCCAAAATCTATATGATTAACTAGAGTATTGGGGGCTGAATCACGGGCATCATTTTTAGCAGCCGAAAATAGTTTAGTTGTAGTTTTCAACTGTACGTGACACTCGATACCTATAGTAGCTATATAATCTTTATTCATTGCTCATCTTGTTTATTAAATACTCCTAAATCTTTTAAAGCCTTCCAGTATCCTAATAAGCATTTCTTTACCATTGATTTGGATATCTTAGTATTTGGTTCATAGATTAGTTTATTATGTAGTTTATGACTATACCAAACCATATCATTAGCCGTTAATTTATGTTGAGCAGAAACTAATCTCTCCCCAGTAGTTTTACCTTTAAAATGTTTTATTTTTAATGTTTCATCTAATAATATATCCGCTTGATTAATGGCTTTTCCCCAATTGGTCTTTTTTGCTAGTA
>JAJZWH010000021.1 GCA_021846765.1 bacterium
TTAGCTTAAATAAACTTTATCATTCAAACATAAGCATCAAAAAAATAATTAGCATCAAAGGCTGCATTTGCAATGCTTAAAAAAATAAAGAAAAATAAAAAGGGTTTCACAATAATTGAAACGATGATTGTCTTAGCCATTGCTGGGTTAATCATGCTGATTGTATTTTTGGCTGTACCTGCATTACAAAGATCAGCTAGAAATACACAACGAAAAAATGATGCCGGAAATATTGCTAGTGGTATTAGTACGTGGATTAGTAACAATAACGGTACTGTTCCTGGATATGAAACTGGGAGTTATACGCAAGCAACATGTAATTCTGATTTAGCGAGCATAGTCGGGGGTATAAAGCTGTCTTATTATACCAGTACAAATATTCAATGTGCTGCTGGCACGACTGCCCCTCCGCCATGTACGACTACTGGTATAAGTGCCACTTGTCCAGTGGCAACAACGGTTAATACAGAAGACGTGTATATGGTACCTGGCAATGTATGTAACGGAAACTCGCCGTCTACTACGAACTCTATTACAGGAGCAACGGCAACAACGCGTAGTTATGTTATTTTATACGAGGTAGAAACAGGAGGGGCACCTACCGAACAGTGTATTGAAGGTTAGAAGAAGATTAAATAGTAAACAAAATGAGTCTCCTACGAGGCTCATTTTAAATTATGATACTATTGATGCTAATGGTTATTATAGTTTTGGTTATTTTAGGGTTAGTAGGCGGAAGTTTTGTTAATGCTTTTGTCTGGAGGTTTCATGAAAACAAAAATTGGGTATCAGGTCGTTCAGAATGCATTTATTGTCATCATCAACTATCCTCGATAGAGCTAATCCCATTATTAAGTTATATCGGCTTAGGTGGAAAATGCCATTATTGCCATAAGCACATATCTCTCCAATATCCATTAGTGGAATTGTTTACGGCATTAGTTTTTATTGTTTCATATATATATTGGCCCGTTCCAATAAAAGGTGTTCAAGTATTGATATTTATTTTATGGCTGGTTGTAGTAATTGGTCTGGTAGCTTTAATTATCTATGACATCAAATGGATGCTATTACCAAACTCAATAGTATTTTCTCTTATAGCTGTTGGTTTATTAATGGCTATAATTAATTTATTAAATGCTCAAAATAAAGGTACGATGACCCTTAATTATATTGAGGCCTGTGCTATTAGTGGCGGAATTTTCTACGTTATCTATGTATTATCTAAGGGCAAATGGATTGGTGGTGGGGATGTTAAGTTAGGGTTACTACTAGGCCTTTTAGTGGCTACTCCAGAAAAAGCCTTTTTGTTGCTTTTTTTAGCATCTTTAATTGGTTCTATTGTCTCAGTTCCGCTGATGTTATCTGGCAAAATGAAACGTAAGACCTTAATTCCTTTCGGTCCATTTTTAATTATTTCATGTTTTGTTATTGAATTGGCGGGGAGTAATATCTTGCATTGGTATATGCATATGTTAATTTATCGATAGCTTAAGAATTTAAAGTGTTTGCTCTATTATACTTGTGCTTTATAATTAAGGTTAACATGAGGGTCGGAATATTCAGCGCACTCAACAGTAGAGGATTTACAATTATTGAAGTAATGATTTTCTTGGCTGTTTCTGGGTTAACTTTCTTAATTGCTGCTAGTTTTATCAACGGCAAAGAAGCTCAAGCCGAATATAGTCAAGGCATGAATAACGCAGCAATGCAAATCAATACTACTATTAATAACGTCAGCAACGGAAACTATCAACTACCTTATGGGAAATCGCTAAGTTGTGTTGTAAGTAGTGGGCGTCCTTCTGTTACATTAGCACCTGAAACTCTCGCTAGTCCGGCAGTAGCGGGGTGTACTTTTATTGGTAAAGTTATTTCCCCAGATTACAATAGAAATCCTAATGCTTACTATTTATACACTGTAGATGGTTGTCAGTATCTGAATATTGCTGGCTCTTGTTCATCTAATTTTACTGCAACTAGTCCTACTAGTTTGTCACAAGAGCAACCAAGTATAGTTAGTTTTCTATCCGGATCTAATTATTGGCAAAATGGAATCGTGTATAAGAGCATGTACTATGTATCGTCATCCGCTGACTGGCAACCAATTGGTAGTTTTGGTTTTTTTGCCGGTTTACCATCGCAAAATAATAAGGGTATTTTGCAGTCAGGATCAACCCCATTATTTCTAGAGTATTTTACTGGCAATTCATCACAGACTGTGAACGATATACAATCGCTAGGAGGAACAACTAGTCCTGATGGTCATTCGTCTGAAAATGGCTATATAGCTATATGTTTTGAGGGAGACAGCAGAAGTCTAAGAGGAGAAATCAAGGTTGGTAGTATGAATGGCCAGCAATTAATCGCTCAGACAATAATGGGCCAAGGAGTTGCTCCGCTATGTTTAAGCTAAGTTCTAAAGGGGATACAATTATAGAAGTTATGATAGCTTTAGCTGTATTAGCTTTAGCTTTTTCTATTAGTTACGCTATAGCCCAGTCAACCTTAGTTGATGTTCAAAATTCACAAGAACATTCTATGGCTTTGGAATATATGGACTCACAACTGGAGGCTTTGCAAGCTATAGCCAATGAACCCAATCCGCCCGCTGGAATTCCGCCTACTGCTCCAGATAATGCTTTTTGTTTATCTACGGCTGGCAATTCTATTCATGCGTATGATTTTAAGGTTAATCAGCTCAACCCTAGCCAAACCAGTGTTTCAAAATATCCTTCTCAATGCGTGGAGGATCAAGGAAGTTATAGTTATTATTTATCCATTCAAAAATCTACGCTCCCTAATACTTATAAAGTGAATATTTGGTGGAATGGCTTGGGAAGGTTGGGTGTCCAACAAGAGGATATGTATTATAGGGTGTATATTCAATAAATTATGAAAATTAATAAAGCTAACAATGCTAACGGTTTTACTATCATTGAATTAATGATAGCTATCGCTATTTTATCGGTTATTTTAATCCTTTGCACGGTTGTTTTAATAGGTATCAGTAATTACTATACTAAGGGTATTAATATAGCTAGTGTACAAAACGATAATCGAAATATAGTCAACCAGTTAACTACAGATATTCAATTTAGTGCTATTTCTATGGCTCAAGGATCGCAAGAAGTATCCGATAGTAGTGTTCCTGGAGGTCAAGTTAAGATTTCTGCTTTTTGTTTTGGAGATATTCGATATAGTTATGTAATAGGTATTGTCAACGGAATAGCACATTCCCTTTGGCGCGATCAAATGAGTGGATCGGGAAGTTGCTATCCTCTTAATTTAACTCTGTCCACACCGTCATGTCGGGGTATCGTTTTAGGTTGTTTGCCAACGAGTTCTACTAGCAGTGGAAACAATTTATTGCCTTCAAATATGCATTTAGCGAGTTTTACGATAATGCCAGCAACTTCAAACAATGATATATACAAAATCATTATTGGCCTTGCTCTAGGTTCGTCGTCAAGTTATTTCGAACCTAGTGTACCATTTAATCCTACTCAACCATTAAAAATCGAAAATAATAATTATGTATGTAAATCTAGTATCGGTCAGCAATTTTGTGCTACTAGCACTCTTAGTGCTATGGCTACCAGGAGGTTAAGTTCTACTTCTTCAGTATTAGGGTTAGGAGGATAAACATGGATTATAAACTGAGTATACTAGTTCAAAACAAGCTAATTAAACTCAATATTAATTTCCCAAAACCCAATCTTGTAACTAGATATCGACTACTAGAAGATTTGTCTAACTGGAGTAATATATATTAAGATGACAAAACAAATATTTAAAATTAATAATGCATCAGGTTTTGCGCCTTTGATTGTTTCGATAGTTATTGTAACTATTCTCAGCCTTTTTACCGTAGGATTTGTCTTATTGATGAAAAACAATACTTCCAACGCTCTTAATGATCAATTAAACAATGGGGCATTCTATGCAGCCGAATCAGGCGTAAATGATGCTATTAAAGCATTAAACAACGGATATGATCAAGTTAAAAGCTCTTGTGGTCCAGATTCTAGTAACCCTTACTTAAGTAATAATAAAGTGGAGAATAATGGCCAAGACTATTATTCGTGTTTATTAATTAACCCAACTCCTTCCAATCTTCAATATAGTTCAGTAGGAACTAATAGTTCTACCGATACCATACTGACTGGCATAAACCCAGCTAATGGCCAGATTACTAAAATCGACTATTTAGAAATAAGTTGGCAAGCACCTCAAGCTATGGGCATCGTTACATATAATTTTCCAAATAATTTTCCAAGTTGTCTATCATCATCTTCATGCTTTCCTAGTGAGAGTAATTGGCCGTCAAATACACCTGGAATGATAAGATTCCTATTAACTCCAATGAGTAATGTTGGTTCTGGTACTATCGAAAATATTCCTAATACCACGATTAATTCATATACTGCATTTTTATATCCCGGATCTTTCGTATCCTCCTCTTCAGATAGCATAAATACTGGGCCTAAAGCAGGAGAAATATTGAGTGGTAACTGTAAAAATAATAACTCTCAGCCAGAAGATTGCAATGTTAAGTTAGATATCAGCAATGCTAGTGCCAATAGCTTTATACTGTCTATGCGATCTATTTATGAACCTACTACAGTAACTATAACAGCCTACAGTTCATCAGGATCTATATTAGATATTAAAAATGCACAAACTATAATAGATTCAACAGGAGATGATCAAGGGGTTCTTAAAAGAATTCAAGTTCGAGTTCCGTACTTAGTAAAAGATTTAGGCATGCCATCATATAATTTGCAGTCTAGTAATAGTATATGTAGCAATCTAACTGCTTACCCGAGTAATCAAGACACAACGCAAAAAGGTTCTGCTTCTTCTAGTTGCGGACTATAAAATTTTTACTTATGGTGATATTTTTCGTATGCACTTTTTAAATGGGGATCGGTTATATGAGTATATATTTGTGTAGTCGATATATTGCTGTGGCCGAGCATTACCTGAACTGTCCTTAAATCTGCGCCATTCATCAACAGATCAGTTCCAAAACTATGTCTCATGGTATGGGGACTAACGTGTTTGGTAATACCTGCTAGAAGAGCGTATCGAGCAATCATTCGTTGGATACTTCTAGCTGTTAACCTTTGGTAATTACCTGATAAGTCAACCTTTTTAGTGCCGCTATATCTTATAAACAATGGCTTAGCGTTATCTGGTCGTTTTGCTAAGTACCTTTCTAGCCAATCGGCTGCGGATTGGCTAACAAAGACTAATCTATCTTTTTGGCCTTTGCCTCTAACCATAAATTCACGGCGTTTGAGATTAATATGACCTCTATCTAATCCTACTAATTCACTAACTCTAAGACCACTGGCAAATAATAACTCCAATATTGCTCGATCTCTAAGACCAATAATAGTATTTATTTTAGGTTGAGCAAATAGGCTAGCTAGTTCATCTTCATTTAGAAAAGTAACTTGTTTTCGACGAGTTCGTGCCAGTTCTATTTTATCTGCACTGATAGCATTAATGTCGCGTTTGGCACAAAATTTCAAAAAGCTTCTTAAAGCTATCAGATGATAGTTAAGTGTTAAAGCACTTAATTCGTCGCTAGTATTAGATCCAAGCCTATTAAGCCATAACCGCCATTTACGGACGAGTTCAGGATTGATATCGGCTACGCTAATATCGCCTGCAAAATCTACTAGTCTGGTTAGATAATGATCATAATTAGCAATTGTTTTTTGAGAACGATTTTGTTCTATTTCTAAGTATTCTAAAAAATCTGTTTTTGCTTTAGAAAATTGCATATATTATTATTGTACGTCGGTATTTAGCTAAACCCTAGAAATTGAGCTCAACTATCTGTTACAATAACCTATAAATAATTGAAGGAATAAATAAATTGGAAAGAACATTAATACTACTAAAACCAGATGCACTGCAGCGAGCAATTGTGGGTGAAATTATTACCCGCTTTGAGCGAGTTGGCTTAAAGATCGTAGCAGCAAAAGTTATTAAACCTAGCGAAGAGCAATATTATTATCATTACGAAACTATTGGTAAGATGATCTCTAGGAGAGGCCAGGAAGCTTTTGATGTTACTTTGTCTTTTATGCAAGATGGCCCGGTTTTAGCTATGGTACTTGAAGGAATTGAAGCAGTATCTTTAGTTAGAAAAATGGTTGGTACTACTGAACCTAAAACAGCCGAACCGGGGACTATTAGAGGAGATTTTTCTCATATAAGTTTTGATTACGCAAACAAGAATGGTTTATCGATTCCTAATTTAATTCATGCTTCAGGTGATTATAATGAAGCAAAACAAGAGATTAATCATTGGTTTAAATCAGATGAAATTTTTGAATATGCCACAGTCCATGATAAATTTACTCAAGGTAAGAAGTAAAGGCTAGAAAATTTGCTTGTGCCCTCATAGTTCAATGGATAAAACAGCTCCGTCCTAAGGAGAAGCTGGAGGTTCGAATCCTTCTGGGGGCACCAATTATTAAATAATGGGTTTATATTTATTATTATGACGATTTAGGCGAACTAGTAAGACCGGGTAAAGCTTTAATTATCTATGGACCACGGCAAGTTGGCAAAACAACCCTTATCAACAACTATCTGTTTCAAACATCATTAAAATATCGGTCAGATTCAGGAGATAACCTGGCAATACAAGAAGTACTTGGCTCATAAGATTTCGAAACATCTTTCGATAAATTGGTGACAATGAACTTGTCGTTATTGATGAAGCTCAAGAAGTGTCTAACATAGGTATGGGTCTGAAGATTATTGTTGATTAACGACCAAATGTTAGTGTAATTGCAACCGGTTCATCATCATTTGATCTTGCTTGTAATGTAGGTGAACCACTTGTAGGCCGGAAAACGACAATACTCCAATTAAATTAACTGTAATTATACTAGCTAGCTAAGTACAACGTGTCTATTGTAAGGGGAGTGGGACACTCTAGAGTTTCAATACTGTGTAAATTGGCAGCTATCTGTTATTTTGCTAATACTTTTCTTTTCAGAAACTATACCGCTATAACTTGGTAATCCGTCGAATAGAATGCTGAAAAAGTCGGCTCGTTTAAGTGTAAGGCATAAGCTATATAGTATAAATTAGGGTACAATAGAGTTAGATATGCCAGGCACATCAACCGATCAGTATCCTAGGTACTTTAGTGATCAATTTGACGATGAAGAAGTGCTATATTTATTTAGAAAACATCCTGTGGTCATGAGAAAAGGATTAATTTTTGGTTTACTAGGACCGTTAATAGGAGTTTTACCGGCGGCTATTCATCCTAGTTTTGGCCTAAATGTTTTTTTCGGTGGATTAATAGGGGGATTTCTGTTAGGTTTAATAATCTTTTTCCCTTCATGGATAGGTTGGCATTTTAGTGTTTTTATAGTTACAAACCAGCGGTTTTTACAGATCAAACAAACTGGACTGTTCACTAGAAGTGTATCGGATCTGAGTTTGCAGCAAATCCAATCAGTTAATTACGAAATAGCTGGAATTCAAGAAACTCTGTTAGGATTTGGTACAATATTGATGCGGACATATGTGGGCGAAATAGTTATACATGATGTTCATCATCCGGCCAAAATACAGAAAAAGATCGTAACAATACTAAGAGATTTAGGAATAACTAGCATAGTTTACCCAGGAGGAGCGGGAAATACATCAATTGAAAACGAAGACAATGAACAAGAATCATAAAAAAAAGCTTAAATTGCCAAAGGTGAAGCTTAAAATTAGTAAACCTAAGCTGATTAAACGAAGCAAAGCTCCTGATGAACGAATGCGCGATGCTTTGGCTAATGTTCCTAAGATTACTAATGAAACAGTTTCAGAGCACAGAGAAGAAGTACTGTCTAGTGCCCGTAAGTATATTTATCCGTTGCAGCATAGTAGAAAGCGTATAGTGACACTATCTTCCTTAATAATATCTTTAGCTATAATACTTTTCTTTGCTTATGTCGGTGTTGAGCTTTATAAATTTCAGAATACATCTAGTTTTATATATGGAGTAACTCAAGTTCTACCGTTGCCAGTAGCTAAAGTAGGTAGTCATTGGGTGTCTTATGAAAGTTATTTATTCGAGCTAAGAAGGTACATGCATTATTATCAAACACAACAACAGGTTAATTTTGCTAGTACTAGTGGTAGAAAACAGCTGGATTTATATAAGCAACAAGCAATGAGCACAGTAATCGACAATACATACGTAAAAGAATTAGCTAACAAATATAAAATAACGGTTTCTAATCAGGCAGTAAATGACGAAGTTACTATGGTTCAGGATCAAAACCGGCTAGGAAGTAGCCAGCAGCAATTAAACGCAGTGCTTAGCGATTTTTGGGGTTGGAATGAAGCAGATTTTAAAAGAGAATTAAAACAACAAATGCTTGAACAAGCTGTGGTAGGTAAATTAGATACACAAGCTAATCAACAAGCACAATCTGTCTTAAATCAATTACATCATGGTGCTAATTTTGCGACATTGGCTTCTCAGGATTCTAACGACGGTTCGACTAGAAATAATGGAGGACAATTCCCGTCTCCGATCGCACAAAATGATCCCAATATTTCACCTTTAATAACTCAAGCCTTGTTTAGTCTTAAACCAGGTCAAGTGTCAGGAATTATTAACACCGGGTATACATTAGAAATCGTTAAAGTCATAAAGGATGAAGGGAATAAAGTGATTGGCGCCCATATTGCGTTTAACTTACAGCCTCTAAGTACGTATATTAAACCATTAGAAAAGCAACAGAAACCAGAATATTTTATTCATATTAGATAAATAGGTACTAAAAATATATAACGAACACTAAATTTATGCAAAAGGTAAGTGGATATCAGCTACATCTACAACCTCAACTTCATCTATAAAAGGAACTTTTTTGGAAATATTGAACAAATTAATTTTGAAAAAATCTTTGGGATCAGAAACTTTATAATAAGTTTGGACTGAGTTATCTTTTATAATTCTTTGACTTTCTGTAATGTTGGTATTAAAACCGAACATAGTTTTTAGTAGTTCTTCTGCTGCTTTTTTAGATGATTGACCAGTTTTAACTTCAATGTTCGGTAATTGCCATTCTAACCCATGGCTTGGTTGAACGACTATTATTTTGCTATTTCTTTGAATCAATAAATATGCCTTATTTTTAATAGTAGTTTTTTGCCGATAATGATTTACTATAATTTCAAAAATAATTGACCCATAGGGGGTTATTCCTGCTACTAATCCTAATATAAAAGTAGAACGCTTCCAATTTAGACTTGGATAAGTAAAAAATAGAACTAAAAAATAGGCAATAAAAATTGTTCCATGTATTTGACCGGCAATTGGTATAGCAACATTTTTATTTACTAAATTATAATGACTAAGAAGAATACTGCAAATTAAGCAGGTCCAACCAAAAGCTTCAGCAAAGGCTACTAGTTTAAATATTTTCCAGGCTTCATCTTCAGTAAAATTTCTATTTTTTTCAAACCTAGCTAGTAGATTAAACATAATCTTAGTTTAGCAAAAGATGCAAGAAAGTTACTTTATCTTAAATGTTAACACGGTGGGTATTAGGTTTTAGGTGACTGCAATTTTTAGTTTAGTTATAAATAAACTACAGAATTTATTTTAAACACAAATAAAAAGTATGATTTATGAGTAAGAAGGAATTATTTATTATTTGCCGAGTTGACTACAAAACCTACTGCTGTCTGGTTGGCGTTAACCAGTATTCCTTCTTTATTTAAATATGCATTTTGCAATGGTATTGACTTATCTGAAGCAGGTTCTTTATCTATGGCCATAGCACCACTTACATCGGCTGGCTGTTTTTGATTAAAGTTAAGTGGTTGACCTTGAGCATAGGCTAAGTAGTTTTGTCCATCTGTACTAAAGACTAAAGGTCGACCCATAGCCGTTCCTATTGCTCCAGGCAGGTAAATGTTATTAGCGGAAACTTCTACATGCCCACCATTGTCAAGATTTGCGATATTATTATCTAAAGCTTGTTCAACTTGATCTGGAGTTGGATTATTAGTAGCTGGAAACTCATTTTTGATTGCAGGAGTACTTGGGGGAGTAGGACTATCTTGGACAGCAGCTAAGCCTATTACAGTAGCGCCTACCACAACACCTTTTACAGCACCTCTTACTGTTACTTCACCGACTTTTCTTAATATTGATAATGCTGTTTTGCCAAGAGCTTTTACTGTTTCTGGACTAGGATTCTTGATGTTTTTTAGAATATTAGGATTTTTTATATCTAATTTCATATGTAATAATGTAGCATAAAGTTGATACAAAGTCAAAATAGAGTGCTTGAAATGCGAAGTTTTATTAGTAGATAGATGGAATCATTTTTTATACAGGCATAGATTAAGTTAAGGACATTATTAGGATATTACCATTCAGATAATGTATTTCGTTAATTCGAATTTCTGTAATTAGCTGTGCAGGACTTTCAGGAGTCTAGTCTTGTCCTAACTAGTAAATTGATATTTGTCATGAATAGTTCCTCATTTTCATATTTAAGAGTTTTTGTACGGCCAATCATAAAGAAGAGCTTCACTGGTTTGTATGCGATCTTGGCCTGTACTGTGTGGGATATGGGTAATTTCAGCGACCACAATATAGCTTTACCCTTATCATTAGATAAAAATTGTTAGCATGCTTTTGCATGAGTTTGTTTTTGTATAACTTTTTTCATATCCTTGACGTTACATCTAGTCGGATTTTCGAAAATTAACCGTTCCTAATTAGGAGCACTTGAATCTAATCTTTGCGGACCATTAGCTTTTTAGAATTCCGTTATCTAAAGTTAATATATCTGAAACTTTATCACTGTTTTTTTAATGCCAGCCTCCAACTATCCTCAAACGACAAGAGCTTTTCGGTATTAAATACCTCGACAGTTGTTTCAACAATTTCTCTGTCGGGGATTGAAAATTTATTGTCAGAGAGTAATGACCTATATATTAGTACTATTTGTTTTTTATTGAGCTCATATACTGACCTAAGAAAATAGCCAAACTTTGCTAATATAACTCTATAGAGCAATATGCTGTTGGGCCTAGCTTTTGTAAGCATATTTGTTGAAGCCTCATTAATTAAAACTTCATTATCCTTAGTAAAGTAGCGTATCAGAACAGAACTGTCTATTGCTACTGCCGTTTCAAGTCTTTCTTATAATAATTAAATCTAGAGTATTCTTTATGCCTTCATCTTTAGCTGGCCAAGTTTGGAACTACTTCTTGACAGAGTACAGCTTTTCTAGGGGATTATCAAAGCTTGCTAGCCCTAATTTTTCACGACGAGCTCTAGCTAATAAGTAACAATCTGCAAAATCTAGGTTCGTTTCAACTAACAGATTAATAATTGCCATAACTAGCTCTTCGTTTTCATACTTAAAAGCTTCTGTACGACCTACTAAAAGAAGTGCTTCACTGGTTTGTTTTCGATCACGACCAGTGCTACGTAATACATAAGTAATCTCAGCTACAACGATATCCGTTACTAAAAGTGTTGATGGTTTTGCCAGCTCTATTAACTTTTCAGCTTTCGGGCTGAATTCTTTATGATCACCCAGTAACCACCTTAATACAATATTAGTATCAACTAACTGCATATTTATCTGCCAATTGAGTACCTATGTCCTGCTCCTTGTCAGAATTTTTATCTTTGAATGTGGGCTTATTTAATAACGCCCTTACTTCATTCAAGTCTTTAGGTGTAGTTATGACTATCTCATTACTATCGTTAATTCTAAGTGTAGCTTTACCAAGTTTATCTAGGCCTAGTTTTTCGCGGAATTCTTTAGGTATAGTGATCTGTCCTTTGCTAGTGATACTATATGTGTAATTCATATTACTCATTGTATACGAGTAATACCTACGTGTAAATAGTATTACTTAGTATTACTTAGCGGGCCATAGCTGGCCAGGTTTGGAACTTTTTCGTTAACGAATCAAATCAATCACTATATCTTGGGCATACTTCTTAGATAACGGCCTATTCAGTGTCACTAATCTACTGCAGCCCTCTCTGGTAGCGCAAGCAATTTGCAAAGCATCTTCAAAATCATCACCTTTAAAGTTCATAAAAGCCCACTGAGCATCAGCATCAGTGACTGGTAGCCAACTAAAGCTCTCCAGAAAACTCTTAACAGACTCCCAAGGAAGTTTATCTCTTTCGACAAAATACATAACTAAATCAAGGGTTAAAGTCGAGATAGCCTTATTTTTGTCATTACTTAAGAATTGTTCACAGGCTTTTGCACGAGTTTGTTTTTGGATAACCTCTAATAGAACATTGGCATCTACGAAAATCATTCACTGTACTCTCTTGAACGTAACTCGGAGATTTGTTCTTTAATACTACGGGAGTCGTGTTGAACTGAATCAGGCACCATTACGTCTTGTAGGCTTCGTAAACCCTGTCGTATAGCTTCGGGTGAACCACGTCGTAATGCCTGATTAGGGGCATCAACTGGCTGCAGAACTCCTATAACCTTATGCCGGTAGCTAAGCTGTATAGAGTTTCCTAGTCTCAAATCATGAATAACTTGAGGCATGGTATCTCTTAATTGTTTTGTGGTAATCGTGCTCATACTCTAAGTTTAACTTAAAGTAAAAGATATTGTCAAGTTGAATATGGCGGGTCGTAGTGCAAGATATCTGGAACTATTTTGCAGCAACTGCCTTATGTAGTATAGAAGATACTAATGTCTGGTAAGGCATGCCCTCTTCTACGGCCTTTGCCTTTATCCTATATAGCCTTTGTT
>JAJZWH010000022.1 GCA_021846765.1 bacterium
GATGTCTGCCGTTGCTTCATCGAGAATACTCCCTTTAAGCGCTGGCTCAACTTCTTCTTCCCAAACCCTTTTAGAATAAAGGTGAAGGTATTTTTTAAAGCCTCTGGTGACAACTACACCACTTGCAAACTCGGCTCGAAGCTCAGCTGGTATAGTTAACCGCTTTTTGTCGTCGAGCTTTCGTTCGAAGTAATCTATTGTTGCCATCCGTTTTAAACTAGTGGTTTTTATTTTTGATGGTTGAGTACTGTTTTGGTACTTATCCATATTTGCCACTACTGAGAATATACTACCCACAATTACCCACTGCAACCCATTTATACAAAAAAAAGTGGTGTTTTTGACACCACTTTCCCACTATTATTTAATTAACTTCTTAAGTTCCTGTTTTGCACGTTTGCGAGTTATGCACAACTTTGCTCACTGCATGCTTGACTGCATGCTTGATTGATGAGTGTTGATCTTGAGAACTAGGCACTCTTGGATTAAAATCAGGCACACCAATCTCTTCACCTGGGCGTAGATTATAATTACCTCCATTTTCTGCTTTTATTTTCTGGTCTGCTTTATATAATTCTTCTGCATCTAATGGACCATTGACTCTATAAATTAACCCCTGTGCAGTTTGACCAGGTGCTACAATTTTTTCTATTACACGGATATTTTGTTGATTTGCGTTTCCGCTATCGACAATATTTACTCCCAAGAAACTAGTTATTGCTATACCTGCAGCATAAAATACTGCACGAACTCTTCTAGCTCCTTTAGTGAGATGTACATTGTGATTGCGTTGCTTTTCCATAACAATATACTAGCACTTATTACTGCTTATGTCAATTAACTGAGCTGGTGTGTATTTATTTAAAGGACGGCTCTAATGTTATTAGTGTAAATTCTTAACTAACATTATTAGATATACTATCCAATCGACTAACATCCTCTTCATCTAGCTCAATGTTTACGCTAGCAATATTTTCTTGTAAATGATTAATTGAACTAGTTCCAGGGATTGGAACTATATTTGGTGAATGATTTAACAACCACGCTAATGCTATTTGATGAACAGTTGCTTGATGTTTTAAAACAATAGCCTCTACGACTTCATCGGCTGGTCCACCCTGTCTGTTACCACCTACAGGAAAATAAGGTATAAAAGCCAAACTATGTTGCTCACAAAGCCTTAACACGTCCTCATGTTCTCGATTGAAAACGTTATAATTATTCTGCACACTCACAAAACTACCCAGATTAACTGCTTGAGAAAATTGTTCTGGACGAATATTAGATAAACCAATATGTTTAATTTTACCCCTCTGTTGGAGTTCCAATAAAGTCTTAAAAGACTCTTCAAAGGGTACTTTCGGATCAACAGTATGCAGCTGATATAAATCTATCTGATCAATTTTGAGTCGTCTTAAACTAGCATCACAAGCTTCAATTAAGTGCTCAGGACTACAATCAGGGGTCCATTGACCCGGTCCGCTTCTCGTTAATCCACCTTTAGTGGCAATCACTAAGCCATCATAAGGATACAAAGCCTCGGCGATCAATTTCTCAGAAACTTCTGGTCCATAGGCATCAGCTGTATCAATAAAATTAATACCATAGCTAACTGCACTTTTAAGTAAATCAACAGCTTCTTGATGATTTTTGGGTTCTCCCCAAATACCTTCTCCGGTAATTCTCATAGCACCATAACCTAATCGATTAATATTTAAATCGCCTAATCTAATCTGACCTGCCAATCCAGCATTGTATTCTACTGCCATAACTCTTCTCCTATAATATTAAAGGTTAACATTAAGCCTTGATATATATTTTCTTCTTGACTGTTAAAAATTTATCTATATGACTCTTATCTTACATTAAAAAGCAATTATTATCTTAGGTAAATAAGATATATTACTTGAACTAATAATTTATTCATTTGGTTTTAGCATTCTTAGATAAGTCTTAAGCTGTTTAGTAGATAATCCTAAACTAATCTTAATAAATTCCTGGCTAACACCAGAATTAATTAAAGCCTTAAGCTCTCCTAGTCCCTTAAAATAATTATTTACTAATCTGCTGGGAACAAGCAACTCACTAGCCCTACGTAACTTATAATCTAACTCATAAATTCTTTTATCTAATTGTAATGATCGACTATTTAAACCCCTTAAATAAAGCCCTTGATAGGATTTCAGTCTACTTAGTGCAACATAACCCATACCGTAAGCAAAGCTCCTACTTAAATCAATATCTGCCTCATCTAAACTCATGCCCTGACTTTTATGAATAGTGATTGCCCAAGCAAGTCTAAGAGGTAACTGAGAAATTTCTGCTATTACTTCCCTATTGAGAGTATATTTCCAGGTATATTCTTGTACTTTTATTTTAGTTTTACTTTTTTCCAACTCGACTATTGGTTTCCCGCCGCGAAAAGCTACAACATGACCTTGAGTACCATTAACAAAACCTTGAGAAAAATTATTAGCCACAAACATTACCGCAGCACCAACCTTAAGTTTTAAAAATTGTGGCGCCAAGACCATACTAGCCAGCCTATTAGCTTCTAATTTACGGCCAGATAAAACCATAGGATAACAATGCTCTTTATTCTTTATTAGACTTAATCTCTGGCTATTAATCTCATCCACTTCTTTATTATGGGTCATTAACCTAGTAATGTCTTTATGCTCTAAGCCTTGACGGGCAATTAAAGCCTGCAAGTGAACACGCTCTAATCGACCTTCACGCATAGCACTTAATATTTGATAGAGTTGATCGTTAATCTGTCTGTGCTGAACTGTTAAATAACAAATTTTAAACGATAGCTCTGACCATGATCTAGAATTGAAAGCATAGTTTATTTTTTCTTTACTGACTGGTGGTAATTGAAAAAAATCACCAGCAAAAATAACTTGAATTCCACCAAAAACCAATTCGGATGAACGAGCTTTTTTTAAGATTAAATTTATTAAGTCTAGGGATTCTCCATCTAACATAGATATCTCATCGATAATTAATATATCTGCCGACCTAAAACGCTGAATTAATATATGATTATTTAGAATATCTCCTAACAACTGCTTTTGGCTCATATCTCCAACTCCTAGACCCATCCAAGAATGAATAGTTACTCCTGAAAATAAACTAGCAGCAATTCCTGTTGTAGCCGTCAAAACTACCGTCTTGGACCTATTTTTCATTATCGAAACAAACTGTTCAATAACGTAACTTTTGCCTGAACCCGGCGGTCCAGTTAAAAAAACATTTCCTCCACCTAGCATTAAACCTAGAGCATTTGCTTGAGTCATTGAACCCTCATCTTAACCAGCTAGTATAGCAATTAGTTGCCAATAATTATTAACCAATTATTAATCGTCTTGGTTATTACGATTTTTTTTCTTATGTGAGTAATCTTTGTAAGCTAACTGTTTCCTTAGTTGATCGATTCTTATAATATATTTATCCCAGGGCTTTAACAAACTAGAATACTGCCAATTAGGAGTCATAATATGCAACAGTTTATTGTTCTCGGCTAGATATTCAACTAGACTAACAAAATCACCATCACCAGAAACAATAATGGCTTTATTGTAATTTGGTAACTCTTTCATTGCATATAAAACTAAGTCAGCATCAATGTTGCCCTTGACTACAGATTTATGTTCTTCGTTATTAATTTCGTGACTACTATCTTGAGACGTAGAAACATCAACTGTTGGCTTCAAGACAATTAAATAGCCTAATTCATGTAAATGTTCGTATAGTGATTCGTTTTCTACTATATATCCAATGAACATAAAGGCTTTCGTAACATTATATTTATCTTTCAAATAGACTCTTAAAGCTCGCCAATCCATTTTCCAGCCTACTTTTTGGACACCTAAATTTAAATTTTGACTATCTATAAATGCATAAACAATTGGTTTTTTATTTTTGCGTTTTAAAACGTTCATTTTTTTAATTCTTTATTTAATATATCTACTAATTTATCGGCTGGAACTCGTTCTTGTTTAGTGGTATCGCGATGACGCACGGTAACTGATTGATTATCTAAACTTTCGAAATCTATAGTAATACAAAAAGGCGTACCTATTTCATCTTGTCGACGATAACGTTTTCCTATATTGCCATTATCGTCCCACATGACCATCACAAATTTTTGTTTCAACTGTTGATAGATTTTCTGAGCAAAAGTAACTAATTCCGGCTTGTTTTTCAATAAAGGACTAACTGCAACCTTATACGGAGCAATAACTGGTTTGAGTTTTAAGACCGTTCGAGATTCTGAATTAATATTTTCTACGCTATAACTGTCAACTAAAACAGCTAATAGCATCCGACCAACACCTACTGACGACTCTATAACATAAGGAAGATATTTTTCGCCGTTTATTTCGTCAAAGTAAGTCAGATCTTTGCCGCTTAGACGAGAATGGTTAGCTAAGTCATAATCAGTTCGATTATGGGTACCCCATAATTCTTTTGGACCTTGAGGAAAGTTAAAATAAATATCATGTGCTGCTTTGGCATAATGTGCTCTTTCTTGTTCGCTGTGCTCATGCCAACTTAAGTTTTTTTCCTGAATTCCTACTTTATTTACCAAAAAATTCCAGGCAAATTCTCTCCAAGCCTGATATGTCTGTTCTTGGGCTTTAGGATTAATAAAATATTGCATTTCCATTTGTTCTAATTCTCTTACCCTAAAAATAAAGTCTCTAGGGGATATTTCATTACGAAAAGCCTTACCGATTTGGGCAATACCAAAGGGTATTTTTGCTCTCATGGTTTCCTTAACATTAATAAAATTAGTAAATATAGCTCCAGCAGTTTCAGGTCTCAAGTAAGCAGTTGCTACATCCCCCTCTATTGCTCCCAACCATGTTTTCATCATCATATTAAAATATCTAGGCGGACTAATTGGATTACCCTCTGGAGATCGTTGATCTTTAAGCAATTTAGTAAGCTCACTAAGATCAGTAGAATCAACTCCAGCTAAATGATCTGCACGATAACGTTTATGGGTCACCAGATCTTCGACCATAGGATCGGTAAAACCTGCGATATGCCCACTAGCTTCCCAAAGAAGCGGATTTTGAATTATAGCACCGTCTAGGCCAAAGATATTATCATGTTCACCAACCATGGTCTGCCACCATAATTTTTTTAAATTATTGACCAATTCTACGCCAAGTGGACCATAATCATAAAAACCAGCTAAGCCGCCATATATTTCACTAGACTGAAAAACAAAGCCTCGTCTTTTACAAAGACTTACAATATCTTCCATTTTTACTTGATTTGCTTGCATTTATTATTATTCCTCTAGACTGAATTATACTTGATAATTAATTTTATAACCTAACTATATAAATAATTGAGGCGAATATCTCTTACTAACGGTAGCACAGTAGCTGTAAGTTTCTGACTTTCACCTACTCTATATAGCAAGCTAGGATGCTGGACGCTAAAAGATAAACGCAAAAACTTAATATGATTGGCGTCATATATTCCGTCGGGCTGCTTAATAAAGGCCATAGCATCACCATCAAATCTATATTTACCAGTAATAATTAAATCAGCCCCAGTTGTATCAGATATTAAATTCGGCATATGCCCAGATATAGCAATTAGCCTAGACAGAAACCACAAATTAGTAATATCTGCTGGAATTTTTAGATTATTCAGTCCAGATAAAGCACCACTCAACAAATTAAAATATTCAATTTCTACTCGATCTTCAGTGTTTCGGTCAATTATTTTTAAAAACTCATAGCCTAATTGGACGAGTTTAATATTGGTTAAAATATTGGGGTAGTTTGTCTTTAATCTTCCAGATATTAAAGTCGCAATATCTCCTCTACCCCTTATAAAGCCAATATCATTAATAGCAAATAGTTCAATACCTCCAGCTAATTTGCTTTTCATTGACCTCGAACCCTTAGCAATTAATCGTAATTTACCATAATCAGCCGTCAAGACAGTTAAAATACGATCTGTTTCTTGATAATTTATTCTATTTAAAACAATTGCCTGACTATTATATTGTTTCATGCCAATAACTCATCGACTGTCTTTATTAATTGTAAATTAGTAGTATTCGGTTTGTATAAATAACGACTTACTGCCAATTGATCAATCATTAAATTTTGACTATCGGCAAATTCAGTTGGTGGTACTGAACTAAAAATAATCAAAGGTATGCTTTGCCAGTCTTTATAAGACCTAAATTCATAAATAAATTCAATGCCACCATGATTAACTAATTGCAATTCACAAATAACTAAATCTGGACAGTGTGCATCAGCCGCTAGTATCCCTTCTTGAGCCGTAGCTACAACTTGTATATTAAAATAACTATTGTCTAAAACTTTTTTATAGGTATCTGCCAATATTTTATCTGGTTCTATAATTAAGATGTTTTTTTTAAGCATATCTATTTGGATTTATACTAATGCAAGCTGTGATGATGGACTTAAAACTACACCCAAACCATACAGTCTACGATGTCTAGAAACATGCAGATTAAGTTTCATAGCTCTAAATATAGAATCAGCAACGAAAATTCCCGTTCCGCTACTATGACTAATACCAACCAAGGGTTGTCGCGACAAACCATATAATTTTCTGCCTTTCCTAAGCGCTTCTCTACTTAATCCAGGCACACTAGCATAAACTCCTGCAACAATACCATAACGACAACGATGAGTTGCTAAATGCAAAGTAGAACAGTTACTGTTCATTTGAGCCGGTATGACTTCTATTAAAGCACTAGCTAAACCAACTATAGCCGATTCTAGGGCCTTACGATTGGCTATAACTGGTCCATATTTTCCACCAATATTAAGCTCTAACTGAACATCATATAATTTTGCTAACGACTGTAATTGCTGGTTAGCATCATACAGAACTGCTGCAACTGACACCGATTCAGTGACAAATTGATACCCATATTGATGGGCTAGTTGTAAGCTTAAACTATAGCCGTCCAATAAGTGAAGCGAATTTTCAGCTAATGTTTGGATCGTAGTATAGTTATTTTCCACGCCCATAACGCCCAATTCAGCCTGTCTAGCTATTTGCAACAACGGTAACTTCATTTGCTCAGCAACTGACAACAGTAACTGATGCGAAGTATTTGAATATTGTTTTTTTAATAAATCCACTACTCTAACGCCCTCTAACCTAGTAGCCCAAATTATACTACTCAATCTAGAAAGGATTCAATCTTTTATCTATGGCCTGAAAGTCACCGAAGGTAAAATTTGTGATGTAAATTGATTAGCGTACTGCATTGATTCTGTCCATATTTCTAAAGTAGTTGTTCTTAAAGGTAACATAACCAATATCCCCTTTGCATTAGGTAAAATCTGACCACTGATCATCACCCCTACCACACTAGGCACTTTCTTTAAAGCATATGGCACGATGGTCAAGTTATTACTTTGTTGTTCTGCCGTATAATTAGCTAAATTAGTACTATATACATTAGAGTTGATTTGTAATCTTAAAGCAAAAATACTTGAATTACTGCCTATGGCTGGAACGACTCCAGGATTAAAGTAACCATCCACTGGATTACCATCTGCTCCCGAAGTATCTACATATCCACTCCATGTCTTTGGATAACTAATCTGTACAGTTCCATACTCCTGTGGTCCGGTATAGGTAACGTAAGGGTTCTGCTGTTCTATACTAAATTGCTTTTGTAGTAGAGCAGCTTCATTATTTTTCTCTTTGGCTACTGCTGCAGCTATCAACTGATCAGTATTATTTTTATATTTTTCTCTACCGTTATAGGCCCAAATCCCAAAAACTATAGCCAAAATAGCTACTATACTAAGCACTAAAACAGCTACAGCCAAACCGCTAATAAAACCATCTTTATTTAATCGCATATTACGCTAATGTTAACTCAGTTTATCTTATTGTTCAAGCCGTATGCACATATATTTGATGTAATTGTAATAATATGATAGTATATAGTAAATGCTAGATGAAACATTAAAACAAAGACAATTTGAAAACGGCGACGAGCTTGTAAGAACGGTTAATGATAATCCCAGTTTTTTAGATAGCATAGCCGAAATAAACGGTCAACCCATTACTCTTTACGATGCTTTAAATAGAATAGGACCAGACGGAAGAACACCTGTAGTAATCTTAGAAGATACTAAAGGTGAACGACGTGAGTATAGTGCAGACGAATTTTTAAGAATAGGACATATTGCCTTAAATCCAAATACAATAAACGATGGAGACATGGCTAACACCAGTCCAACATCTAATATAGAACAACCGAAACAAACAATAGAAGGACATTATGAAAAGTTATTTAAGCCATATGAACCAAACCCAGATAGCGATGAAAAAGTTCCTAACGAAGATGATTATTCTGACCTTTTTAGAGACAATCCAAACTTAGACGACCCTGATAAATTCGAGGAAAATTCTAAATTAGCGGTTCAAGAAGCAAGAATAGACAATAAAAATAAAAAATTCATTAACGAAGAGTCTAAAAAAGATTCTATACAAGTTTTAGAAAGAGCCGTCCAAGTGGACTTCGACTTAAATCAAATCATTAAAGAATATACACAAGAACACAATATAACAGATACAGGAGAATTAGTTGATGCCATTCGGAAAAATAAAGAACTTCGGTTAAAGATAGGCAAACATGCCATTCAAAAACTGGATACGTTTATATCACTATACCTCAACGAAGTCCCTGATAGGATTAAGAGTAACCAAACGAAGAATCCCGACAACGGTCCCTGGGCAGGCCAAAACATAAAAAGTAGAGATTACGTTGCCTTATTATACTTATCCATGCTTGACGGATCTTTTAGTCGTGAGATGGAACAAGATCAGATAGATTATCAGGGAGGTAATATTCCTAAAACAGGCCAACATCGTTACATGGCTCGTATGTTATTAGGTCCGATTTAGTTAATCTTTATATCTTAAAGTCTAATTCCAATAGACCACTAGTTTTTTAAGATTTTATCTTTGGACCCTTAAAAGAATAAATAAATACTCCATCTTGTTCGTAGACTGGTTGTCGTTTTGGGAATTTAAAGGCAAAACTTATTACTTGGATGTCTCCTAGTTTTTCTAAGACAATCTTATTGTCTAATTTATCCATTAATCTAGGCAATAAAAATACATAAATTGCTTCTGCCTGCGGCCATTTTTTTCGCCAAAAATTGCCAAATACAACTTTAACCTTATCTCTATAAGGCATAGTTCTTAATTTAGCAATAATAAACAATATTGGATTAAGTTCATAACCAACTACATTTAAGCCTGCGCGCTCTGCGGCTAACAACACTCTACCGTCCCCGCAACCAAGTTCTATAATAGTGTCTCCTGGTTTTAAGTCTGCTAAATCAAAAGCCAATTTAATTTGTTTTTTTAGAGTAGGTAAATATGGAGCACCACTCAGTAACACAAAACCAAAACACCATATAACTATTGCTAGAATTATTAAACCGATTGCCACTATTTATCCTTTAGCTGTGAATCAATTTGCGATAATTTATTTTCCGCTTGATGCAAATAATTACTTAGTTTTCTAGTAATTTCCACTCCTCTTTGGTAAAGCTCTAGAGATTGATCAATTGAAGTATTATCATCTTGAAGTTGTATAATTAATTCGTCTAATTCTTGCTTTAAACTATTGTAGTCTTTGATCGTATTTTTAGTCATCGTGATTCCTTAAGTATCTTAATTATATTCGCCTTAAAACTAATTTTAGCCAATTGAGCATCTACGCTACTACCAATTTTTAATGATTGCTGATGGTTAATAACTATTCCATTTTGACGAATAATTGCATAACCTCTACGCAAGATATCTTGAGGGCTTAAAGCTTCTAGCAAATCAACATAATTAGCTATTTGCTGTTTTTCATTAAGTATCTTTTTTTCTAATATATCCGGTATTCTGGTAGTTAATTCTTGAAGATCACGCTTGCTTGTCTTTATTTTATTTATAACTAATGTTTTTAATTGGCTAGGTATTTGATCCAATAACGCAATTACTGCCCTTTTATCAGGCACCAATAATTCCGCTGCGTTACTGGGTGTTGATGCTCGGACGTCTGCTGCTAGTTCAGCTAAACTAAGATTGTTTTCATGACCTATAGCCACTAATGTTGGTATTCTACTAGCAGCTACTGCTCTTGTAACCTGTTCAGTTGAAAAGGCCGCTAAATCTTCGGGGCTACCTCCTCCACGGATAATCACTAGCACATCAGGTGGATTGGCTAAAGCATTAAAATATTCTATTGCCTGTATAACTTGAGTTGGTGACTGATCTCCCTGAACATTAACGTCATAACAATCAATCGTTAACCCGCTCCATCTTTGATTAATGATTTTATTAAAATCAGCATAAGCTGCTGATTCAATGGAAGTTATTAAACCAATTCTACTAGGGGGGTATGGAACGGATCGTTTGCGCTCTATCCTAAACAACCCTTCTTTTTCTAATTTAGCAGCTAGCAATTCATTTAAGCGTTTTATCGAGCCTCTACCTATTGGACTGATGTTATTGACCACTACACTAAAACCATAGATAGGATGATACCGAGGCAGACCCCTAACCTTCAGCATCATGCCATTTTCTAAAGGACCTGGTAAGACATATATTGAACCAAAGAAGGAAACCTTAGCTTGATCATCTTTTAAATCAAAATAAACCCAACGATTTTTAGTAACTCTAAAATTCGCTAATTCGCCATAAATGATCAATGGATTATAGGCATATTCTAAGGTTTGATTTAATAATTCTACAAACTCACTAACGCTTAGTTCAATATTCATGCTGTCTGATTTTCGGGCTTATTAATATTTCGTTGGTAAAGATAATAACCTGGAGGAATTTGTAACAACGTATTTAGTACTCTATACATTATAATTACCGGAAGACTAATTTGTGGCGGAACTCCAGTAGTCAAAAACACAGCCGTCATGAGTGCTTCGTATATACCTATACCTCCAGGTAATACAGACACTAAGCCAGCAAAATTAGCCACTCCATAAGCCAAGATAACAGCACCAATATTAACGAACTTACCAAACGCTATAAATACTACATAAACTACCGCTATTTCTGTAATATTGGCCAACAATGCGTAAAAGAAAGGGGCTCTTATCTGTTTTTTCTGATTACGTATTTCCTGAAAAGTATTGTGAAAATCATCAAATTTTTTACGAGCGTTAGCTATATTTATTAAATCTCGATTACTGACTTTAAATATTTTAGCCACCTGATTAAGCTTGACAGTTAAATAGCCAAAAAAACTATTTATTCGTACCCTGCTGCCAATAATATAGACAAATAAAATCGTTCCACCTAATAATAGTGTCGTTAAGGCGCCTGCAGCCAACATCGTCAGGTCACTGACATTGCCGCCTATAGCCAATAAAATAACACTTAAAATAATTAATCCTTCAAAAGAAAAAAAAGTTAACCCTAATTTCATAATCTGAATGAGTGTTGCTCTACTCCCAGATATATCATTATTTTTAATTTTTAAACCAAAATAAGAAATACCTGCAGCTCCACCACTAGGAAAAACATGATTAACAAAATTTAATTCTAAAGCTGATAAATATAAATACTTATATTTCAATTTATTGCCAATAATTTTAAATAAATGCTGATAGAGTTTTGCTTGCGCATGATAGTTGAGCATCTCTAAAGGAATTATCAATAACAAGACCCAAGCATGCACATGGAACAAATTCCTATAAGTCGCTAATAAATCCTTACGAACTGCATATAGAGTAATAACTAAAGCAACTCCAGTAATAATATTTAATATCAACTTCCAATGCTTGATTAGAGGCCTGACAGTTTTATTCATATGCACCAAATAATTATAACTTAGTTATTAATACTGGCTAATTATGGACTAACAGGTAATATATTACTATGCAAAGCTTACTTATTCTAGGTCGTCAACCGAAAATCGGACTTAGTGAACTAGAAAGTCTTTATGGTCCAGATAAAATAAAATCGATCAGTGACTATGCGGCTATTCTTGACGTTGACCCCTGTTTAGTTGCTTTTGATAGATTAGGTGGATCAGTCAAATTTACTAAAATTTTGAGCGTACTAGAAACTACCAATTGGCAAGAAATCGAACAATTTTTAATTAAAGTTGCTCCTGAGCATAGCCAAAATATGGCAAAAGGTAAAATGCACTTAGGCATTAGCGCCTATGGATATACTATTAACTCCAAACAAGTCTTAAAAACCGCTATAAATATAAAAAAAGCTATTATCCCTACCGGTCGCAGCGTTCAAGTTGTGCCCAATAAAGATACTGCGCTGAATAGTGCTCAAGTAATTCATCATAAATTATTAAAACAAAATGGATGGGAATTGGTTATAGCTAAAAACAATCAACAAACTGTCATTGCTCAAAGTATTAAAGTCCAAGACATTGAGTCATATGCTAAAAGAGATCAAAATCGTCCAAGCAGAGATAGCAAAGTTGGCATGCTCCCTCCAAAACTAGCCCAAATTATTATTAATTTAGCGACCGG
>JAJZWH010000023.1:0-2191 GCA_021846765.1 bacterium
GACCAGATTTTTAGAATTGATCACTACCTAGCGAAAGAAACCGCTCAAAATATTCTCAAGTTTCGTCGTCATAACCCTATATTTTCAAGCCAATGGGATTCTCAACATATTAGTCACATCCACGTTATTGCTAAAGAAAAAATTGGTATAGAAAATAGGGTTAATTTTTATGAACGTGTTGGTGCAATGCGTGATTTAATTCAAAGCCATTTAATGCAATTATTATCCTTGACGGCAATGAAACTACCGACAGAATTAAATAGTGATGAAGTTCATGCGGCCAAACATGCTTTCATGGAATCTTTAATAGCTCCAGATTATAAACTAGGTATCAATAAACAAGTTATTAGAGGTCAATACGACACATACCGCAATGAAGTTAATGATCAAAATTCACTAACAGAAACTTATGTATCAATTTTGTTATTTAGTAAAGATCCACTCTGGTCAAACACAACTTTCCAATTAACCACCGGCAAATCTTTAGAAGAAAAAGCAACATTAATTCAGATATATTTTGGTCAAAATAATCCTAATATTTTAACTTTTAGAATTCAACCAGACGAAGGTATAGATATTAATTTACTTATTGAACAACCCGGATTCAGCCATAACTTAAAAGAGGTAAAAATGAACTTTAGTTATGCTCAAGACTTTAACGATAGTCACGATGCTTATGAACGTGTCTTAGTAGACGCCATAAGGGGTGATAAATTACTTTTCGCTAGTAAATCTGAAGTAATGTCTTCTTGGAGACTACTACAACCAATTCTTAATTATTGGGCCAATAATCATGATGATTTAATAATTTACCCAACCGGAAGCAAGGGCCCGCATAATACACTAAGCGATAATAGAAAAAGTTTTCTGATAAACTAAAATAGGTTAACCAGGGATAAGAACTACCAAAACGAATTAACAAGGTACAATTATAAGTTAGGTCATGATATTAGACATAATAATCATCATATTATTAATTAGCGCAGTACTTAGAGGCAAAGAAATAGGTTTTGTTCAGCAGGCTTTCTCTACTGTTGGTTTTTTTGGTGGATTATTGATTGGTGCTTTGATTGAACCGTACACTGTCAGCTTAGCCCATACTCAACTTAGTCGATCTATAGTCACCTTAGTAACCACCCTAGGGATGGCTTTCGTTCTATTAACCGTAGGAGAGTATGTTGGTATCTTCCTAAAAAGAAAGGTAATTCATCTAAAAATAGATAAATTAGATAATATCCTTGGTTCACTGATTAGTATAGTCTCTGTTTTAATTGGCGTCTGGCTAGGAGTAGCGATCCTTAGAACTCTACCGTACATATCTTTTCAAAATGACATCAAATCATCAAAAATTATTGCCGCCCTAGACAGAAATCTACCTCCGGCACCAAATATTATTGCCGACCTAACTCATCTTGTTGATCCCAATGGTTTCCCTCGAGTTTTCAATGGTAATGAACCGGTACCATCAGGATCAGTTAAATTGCCAGCATATAGCACGCTAGCTGCAGCGATCAACAAAGACAGGCCATCAGTAGTCAAAATAGTTGGCGATGGCTGTGGCGGCATAGTAGAAGGTTCTGGTTTTGTAGTTAAAAACAACATGGTAGCCACCAACGCTCACGTAGTTGCTGGTATTAGTCAACCATACGTCGAAGACGCTAACGGTAATCACATTGCTAGCGTAGTTTACTTTAATCCAAATCTTGATTTCGCTCTGCTCAGAGTATCTAATTTAGCTGGTAAACCTTTAGATGTGAGTGATCAGATAGCCCAAAACAATACTCCAGCTGCTGCTCTCGGTTATCCAGGCGGTGGCAACTTTAAAGCCGATCAAGCAGTGGTAATGAGTGAATTTAACGCAACCGGGAGCAATATTTATGCCCAAGGTAATACTAACCGTAAAGTCTATGAAATAGAAGCCGACATAATCCCTGGAAACTCTGGAGGTCCACTAATTACTACCAAAGGTCTTGTTATAGGCGTGGTCTTTGCTCAATCAACAGAATATAATAACGTTGGATATGCCTTAGTAAGTAATCCAATTGTTAGTATCATTCATAACACATCAGCCAATTCTCATCCCGTCAGTACCGGAAATTGTGCTGAATAAAGTTATTATTGTTCAATCAGACTACTAATCTGCTCTAAGGGCTTCAATTGGTTCTTTTCTAGAAGCTCGAATAGCTGGCAC
>JAJZWH010000023.1:2201-12072 GCA_021846765.1 bacterium
GAGTGCTGGCGTTAAACTAGTACCAATTTTGATAAACGTATCAATAATTAAAGCAACAATAATACCAATTATTCCTCCGCTAACACTTACTGTAATTGCCTCAATTAAGAACTGTGATAAAATCTGCCGGTTACTTGCTCCAACCGCCTTACGAATACCTATTTCGTGCATTCTCTCGGTTACCGAAACCAACATGACATTCATAATACCTACACCACCGACAAACAAAGCAATAATTGCAATACCAATAGTTAATTCTGTCATTAAATTTAAAATACTACTGTTGTTTTGAGAAATTTGACTTGGTAAGAGAACCGAAAAATCTTTCTGTCCAGAATGATCAGTTAATAAAACAGACTGTATTCTTTTATCTACCACAGGTAGTAATTGTGAATTTTTAACCTTAACTAATATTTGAAAAATCGAATTATTACCTTTGGTCAACTGAGAAACCGCAGATAGTGGAATAAAAATAGCATGATTATATATAGTATTATTAGAAAACGGAGTAGCACTAAACCTATTAAAAACACCATTAACAACAAAAGATTGATTGCGCCAACTCAAACTATAACCAAGTGGCACAGAATTTTTATATAAATTAGCGGCAGCACTAGATCCCAGAACGGCATTAAAATCATTAGAAGTTAGATTATTGAAAAATGTTCCATAGGCCAATGACTGATTAAGTACTTGGGGTAAATTTTCTGTAGTCCCGATAACTATACCTGAACGATATGTCTGGTCTCCCGTAGTTAGACCGGATAAAATATCCATAGGTACTACAACTTGAACTCCTTTAATCTTACTAATATTATTTACATCTTGATTAGTTAGAGTCGAAACTGCAGGGATAGAAGAGATCCCAAAACTATTTATACTAGCTGCTTTCGAACTTACAGTTATAACGTTTTTTGAATATTCATTAACCTGATTGGTAATTTCATTTTTAACACCTTGACTAATACCAACTATAACAATCACGCTAGCTACGCCAACAATTACTCCAAACATGGTTAATAAACTTCGCCAGCGATTAGTACGCATTGTAATAACTGCAGTTCGAATATGTCCGGAACTAAAACTCATTATCTCTTCTTATCTTTCGTTCGCTTACGTTTTTTAGGCTTAGGTATAGATGGAGGCAAAAGTTCTTTATTGGGGCTTGTGGGCATAGCTTTCATTAACATAGAGACACCAGCTAAGTCATCTTCTACTGATTTCTTAGGAATAGAATAAAGATTTTTTCTAGCAGTTTTAGCTACATCACCTAAATCTGTTGACTCGTCTTGAATTATCATACCATCGTGCATATAGACTACTCGGGTCGCATATCTTGTTAGCTCAGGATTATGAGTAACAAAAATAATAGTATTACCCATGTTATGTATTTCACTCAATAGTTCCATAACCAAGCGGCTACCAGAACTATCCAAATTCCCAGTTGGCTCATCGGCAATAATAATCGAAGGCTCATTAACCAATGCTCGTGCTATTGCAGCACATTGAATCTGACCACCAGATAATTGAGAAGGATAAAAATATTCTCTGTTCTGCAAGCCAACCCTCTCTAACATATTACTAGCCATTTTCGATCGTTTAGTTTGGCTTATTCCTTTATAGGCAAGGGGAAGAGCAACATTTTCTAAAACAGTTAACTTGGGTAAAAGATTATACGATTGAAAAATATAACCAATAGTATCTCTTCTTAATTTAGCTGCTTGAGTTGGTCGTAATCGTTGAACTAAACGATTCTTCAGCCTATAAGTTCCATGGGTTGGTCGATCCAATAAGCCCATAATATTCAGCAGTGTCGACTTACCGCAACCGCTAGGACCCATGATTGCCATAAATTCATTTTTATCAATAGAAATACTGACTTCGTCTAGCGCCAAAGTTGTGGCGTCGCCAAAGCCGTACAGTTTACTGACGTCTTCTAGTTTAATTAAGGCCATTCTCACTTATAATTTTACTTCCTATGTTTGATTTTTTGCAAGTTTTATTGTAGTAATTTAGTCCTGTCAAATTGGATATTGTATACTATGCCCATTGGAGGGGTCGCCTAGTGGCCTATGGCGCACGCTTGGAAAGCGTGTTGGGTTTACACCCTCGAGGGTTCGAATCCCTCTCCCTCCGCCAGAAAATATGCTCATAAAATATTACTAAGTATTGTATTTTTATATTTTGATTCAAATTTCAAACAACTTTTAGTAGAATACTTGTATTCATGTATCCAAAAAAGAAAAAAACTTATTTTGATATAGTTGCGCCTCAAAGATCATCTATCAATAAATTAGCCAGATCAAGAGAAATCCCTAGAAACAATCGACAAAGAATAAGCACATCTTCCAATTTAAGTAGTTCTAGCTATAGCTCTAGCTATAGAAATAATTATAAATATACTAGTCAACCCATTAATAATCGTCGAATTAACCGCCCATTTAATCAAAAAAAGTCTCATAAAAAACGCAATATATTATTAATTCTGTCGATCATCATAATATTAGGCGGATCGGGAGTTATTTTTTATGGCTGGTTTGTTAATCATTTACTTAAAAGAATAGATGTTTCTGGGTTCTCAACTTCAGTAGGTGGAGCAGAAAATATTTTAATTGCCGGTTCAACTACAAGATGTGGATTAAAGTTTCAAAATGCTCAGTGGGGTTTCTGTTCTCAAGGCGTAACTGGAGTTAATAGTGACATTATTATGATCGTTCATTTAGTTCCTAAAACTCGTCAAGTAACCCTCTTGTCAATACCTCGTGATACATTTGTCCCAAACGCTAGAGCTGGAGGTTTGTCATTTAAGATAGATGCTGCACTGTATGAAGGACCCAGTCAATTAGTCAAAGCCATCGAAGAAGATTTTGGTATTCCTATCCAACATTATGCTGAACTGAATTTCGATGGATTCGTTAATGTCGTTAATGCTCTGGGAGGAATTCGTATGGATTTTCCGATGCCTGTTTATGATGCCTATTCTCATCTAGATATAAAAGTTCCGGGGTGCACTGAATTAACCGGGCTTACCGCTTTGCAGCTTATAAGAGCTCGGCATTTACAATATAAGCCACCTTCTATAACCACCAACAATACTTATTATTGGCCATATGAAAATCAAAGCGACATAGGAAGAATTGCCCGAACTCATGAATTTTTAAGAGTTCTAGCTAGTTCAGTCCAAAAACGCGGTTTAAGTAACCCGATAACTGATGAGAAATTAATATCTTCTATTTTACCGAATGTCACTGTTGACTCCGGTTTCAATGACTCTACTATTTTAGGATTAATTGAAGATTTTCATCATGCCAACTTAGTTAATGCACCACAATATACGCTGCCCATAGCCGTTACGCCGTTTGGAAATTATTATTTTGAAGGTGAAAATTTCGGTGATGTAGTATTCCCAGTCGAACCTACTGACCAAAACATCATTAACAAATTCTTAGGATCAAGCAATAATACCAACACTATGACCGGTAAACCCCTACCGCCAGCAAATACAATATCGGTTAGCGTAATGAATGGATCGGGTGTATCAGGTCAAGCTTCAATTATTGCTAATGGACTTAAAAATCTTGGTTATAATATCTATAAGGTAGGAACGGATAAACCTAAAAGTAGTCAAGCCCAAGAAACAGTTGTTTACTATACAGCCGGACACGAAGCTCAAGCAGAATCAGTTGCTAGACAATTAAGTGGATATGTAGTTATGTCTATTAATCCTAAGGATATTGTCAATGGATCAGAAATAACTGTACTGACCGGAACAGCAGCATCAGTTAATGGAGCTTCCACTACTTCTGCTACTAGCTCATCAAGCCCCAGCACATCATCAACTAGTCAAACATCCTCTAATGGATCAGTAACATCAAGTGCTCCTTCTGATGGATTTTCTGCACCAAGTCAACCTAATGAAGGATTAACTCCTTGGGATCCAAGAGCTTGCACCAATTAAGTAGTCTTATAAATAGATAAATTATTTTACATTAGGATCTTTTTATTGTATACTTATACTAATGGAAAGAGGACTATCCCCACAATTTAGTTTGACCGACAGACTGAATATAGCTAACGAAGAAAGATCATTGCCAATAGCTGTTGAAGCAGCAAATCGAGTTCGAGATAAATACAACCATGACAGCAAAACAGGTTTGTATAATTATGATGGTTTTATTGATCATCTATATCAGTCTTTTAATGAACTAAACCCTGCTGGCAGAATCTTAATCTATACATTTGATATAGATAACTTTAAAGCTGTCAATGACCAGCTTGGACACGCAGCCGGAGATGAACTTTTAGGATTAGTCGCAGATTCTTTAAGTAGTACGTTTAATCGAACTGATGATGTCCTCGCTAAAGTAGCTCGAGTAGGTGGTGATGAATTTGCTGCTTACGAAATAGTTGATCCAACTGAATCAATTGATAGCGATCAACGAGCTTATGACGACCATAGCAAAATCGAACACCAGATAGAACGAATTCATTTAAAATTTAGCCAGTTAATAGAAATTAGTAAGTTTAAGCAATTTAATATTGACTTATCCATTGGTCATGAAATAGTCAATACGAATGAAATAATCAACAATAGCGAGACATACGTTCGTGAATATTTAAATCAAAAATTAAACCTTGCCGACCAAGAAATGCAATCACTAAAACAAGCAAAAAAAATTGCAGCACTAAGTGAAAAAGACCGATCTGAACTTGAGGCAGTAGCGAAATTTTTAAAAAGAATTGGAGCAAGAGTTGAAGACTGGTGCATAGAAGCTACCAAAAAAACTTAATTAATTAAACAAAAACCATTAAATCCTCATAATCACAACCTTAAATGGTACAATAGCAACATGTTAGCTTTAGCGTTATTCTCTTGGTGGTACGGTTCTGGGTGGGGTTATGTAAGTAAAAAAATACTGACAACAATTTCTAGAATTAGTGAGAGCTTTTCAGTCAAGTTATTATTAAATAGTTTATTTGATCCTTGGCATAGAATCACCACCGAAACAGGTAGAGGATTAGCTGCTCATTTTCAAGCAGCCATAGATAATACTATTAGTAGATTAGTTGGCTTGGTAGTCAGAATATTTGTCTTAATCAGTGCCTTATTATTAACTGTCATCCTATTAATAATTGGAGCAATCCAGTTAATATTATGGCCACTCATACCTCCAGCCATCGTTGTTTGCATAATCTTAGGATTTACTAAATGATCAAGTCAAACAATATCGACTACATCTGTCTACGAGCCAAGAAAGCTAGATTATCTAATATACTAAATTTACAGTTAGCTCACTTTTTATTCTTACTAAGTATTTTATCCATTATTGGCGGTATTTTTATTATTGGTTACTACCACTTGCATTACGGCTATTTTTTGATCAGTTTCGGGCTACTCTCTTTAATACTTGGATCATGGGCTCAGTGGGATCTCAATGTATTACCAGTAGAAGATCAGACTTTGAGTGGAAGATTATCCAGAGATATCCTGGCTAATTTAAAAAAAACAGATAATAGCCCCAAGAAAGTATTTAGTAGTTTAGCAAAAAACTGGCAATCTTATTTTTTGATCAATCATTTATATCTGTCACCAAAACTAATTGAATCTATTTTAAGTGATGCTCCACAAGATTTAGAACCCGCGCTTAAAAAAGCTGGTCTTGTGGCCTCTTCTAACCCAAGTCAACAAATCGAAGTAGGCGATTTGCTAGTCGGTATTTTTCTAACTTCACAGCCGTTAATTAATATAATTATCCAAGCAAAGTTAAACATAAAAGATATAGAAGAAATAAATGAATGGCTCAAAAGAATACTTTTAATGGCCAACAATAAAAAACAAAATTTTGGCGGTGTTGCCAGGGACTGGTCTTTTGGTTTTACTAACTTTCTTAATCATTTTGCCTATAACATTAGCCAAGAAATCATCGATCATGGTAGTAATTTTGGTTGGCTAACTACTTCTAAAGAAGTATTAAATATAGAAGCAGCTTTAGCTAACGGAGCTAACGCGATTGCCATTATAGGACCTCCAGGAATAGGTAAAACATCCAGAGTTTATGCTCTTGCTCAAAGATTAATCGAAGGAAAAACCAATAATAAAGTTGCCTATCATCAAATTATGCAACTTGATGCATCAACAACCCTAGCTAATGCACAAAGCTCAGGAGCTTTAGAAAATATTTTTAACCGAATCGTTGGGGAAGCCAGCAGGGCAGGTCATGTCATCTTATTCTTAGATGATGCAGAATTATTTTTTAATCAAGGACCAGGTTCATTTAACGCATCTGCCATCTTGCAACCAATCATTCAAAGCCGAGCTGTTCAATTCATCATGGCTTTTACTCCAGAAAACTATCAACACATTCGATCAAATAATTCTAGTTTAGCTAATTTAATTACTCCCGTTTTACTTTCTGAATTAAACGAAAATGAAGTTATGAACATTTTAGAAGATAGCGCCACTGGTATTGAACATAGTAATCAATGCTTAATAACTTATGATGCCCTGAAAACAGCCTATCGTTTAAGTGGACGTTACAACGACCAGGAGGCTTATCCCGGAAAAGCCATTAAATTACTCAATCAGTCAATTGCCTTTAGCAAAGATAAAATAATCAATAGCCTGAGTGTCGAATCTGCCATTGAGCAAACGATCGGAGTTAAAGTATCCAGCGCCGAGCCAGCAGAAGCGTCTAGTTTATTGCATCTTGAAGATCAAATTCATCAACGAATGATTAATCAAACTGAAGCAGTTAAAGCAGTATCAGCAGCTTTAAGACGGGCTAGAGCAGGTATAGCCAATCCCAAAAGACCAATTGGTAGCTTCTTATTTTTAGGTCCTACGGGTGTAGGCAAAACAGAATTAGCTAAAGCAATTGCTAGCATTTATTTTGGCAGTATTGATTCTATTATTCGACTAGATATGAGCGAATACCAACAAGTTAAAGATATCGATCGTTTATTATCCACTGGCAACGACACCAATAGCAGCCTATTAATGAGCGTCAGACATCAACCATTTAGCGTAATTCTATTTGATGAAATAGAAAAAGCTAACCCAAATATCTTAAATTTACTTCTCCAACTGCTTGACGAAGGCCAATTAACTGATGCAAGCGGACGAAGCGCATCATTTAAAGATTCAATTATCATTGCAACTTCTAATGCCGGCGCAGAAGCAATTCGTAATCAAATTACTCAGGGTAAACAGTTAATTGATTTCAAAGAAGAACTAACTAACCAATTAATAGAAAAAAATATATTCAAGTCTGAATTATTGAATAGATTTGACGATATAGTACTATTTCGACCCCTAAATCAAGATGAACTAGCCCAAGTTGTTCGTCTATTAATAAACGAAATTAATTCTAATTTAGAACATCAAAATATTACTATCCAATTAAGCGATAAAGCAATAACTAAGATTGTTCAACTTGGATCTGATCAACGCTATGGAGCTCGACCAATGCGCCGTGCCTTACAAAAAGGCGTAGAAGACAATATTGCTAAACGTATCTTAACTGGAGAAGCTCAGCCTGGCAGTCAAATAGTTTTAGATGAACAAGATATAGATCTCTAGGGAACGATAATAGTCCCGGTTTTTTGGCCAGTAGCCGCACTCAAAATATTACCAGGTTTTAATAAATCAAAAACAATAATCGGTAATCGATGCTCAAGCGCTAAACCCATAGCTGCTTTATCCATTACCCTTATGCTCGGATTACTCACCGCATCATTAGCCGACAACTGATCATATCTAATCGCATCCTTGTGAATTTGCGGATCCAGGTCAAAGACACCATCAACTTTAGTAGCTTTTAAGACTACTCCACAAGATAATTCCAAAGCTAAACTTACTGCAGCCGTATCGGTCGTTAAATAAGGTCTACCTATACCGCCAGCTACAATAATTACTCGACCATGCTCTAAATGTTTTTCTGCTAATCGATGAACAAACGGCTCAGCCACTTGTTCGGCAAAAATATTGCTCAAACATCTTGATTCTAATCCTTTTGATTCAAAAATATCATTTAATGCTAAAGCATTCATCATAGTGCCTAACATGCCTATATGATCAGCCGTAACCCTTTTAATACCATGACCTGCTAGTTGTGTACCGCGAGCAAAATTACCCCCACCGACCATGATAACCGTCTGGATACCAGCATTTTCAACTAGCTTAACTTCATCAGCTAACCAAGCGCCCAACTCAGCATCAATTCCACCATCAAACTTACCAGCTAATTGTTCTCCGGAAATTTTTAATAGAATCCTGGTATATTTCATTATTGCAAAACTAGTCTAGCAAATTACCTAAGAGATGACTATACTTAAATTATAAAGTTATGTTAAAAATATACTCCTGGAACGTTAACGGTATCCGAGCAGTTATAAAAAAGGGGGCTTGGGATAGCTTCTTAGAACAAACCAATCCAGACATTATCTGTCTACAAGAAATAAAAGCAAAACAAGAGCAAATAAATTTAGCAGAAAATAACTACTTTGACCATTTCTATTCAGCGGAAAAGGCTGGTTATTCTGGAGTAGCCATACTAACTAAAACAAAACCGCTCAAAATTATTGATGGCCTGCCTGAAGACATTATTAAATCTTTCGAGCTTATAGAAGACAACTTTGGTAATCCAAATCAAGAAGGCCGAGTAATGGCTGCCGAATACCAAAATTTCTGGCTTGTTAATGTCTATACACCGAATGCTAAAGATGATTTAAGTCGACTTGAATTGCGCTATAAGCATTGGGATCCTGCCTTCTTGGCCTATCTATTACGCCTAGAAAAGACTAAGCCAGTCATTGCTTGTGGAGATTTAAATGTTGCCCATACGCCAGACGACCTAGCTAACCCAAAACCAAATATTGGCAAAAAGGGATTTACAGACCAAGAAAGGGCAGGCTTCCAGGCTTTTATCGAGGCTGGCTTTATTGATACTTTCCGATTATTTTATCAAGGTAATGGCTATTATACTTGGTGGAGTCATTTTGCTCACGCTCGAGAACGCAATGTCGGTTGGCGGATTGATTATTTTATTGCCTCTGATACTCTTCGACAAAATATACTCGACGCTGCCATACACCCTGCAATTGTCGGTTCTGACCATTGTCCAATAAGCCTAACTGTAAATTTATGACTAAGTACTCGACACAATCACGGCCTTTTGCCGTATTTGATATCGACGGGACATTAATTCGTTGGCAACTTTATCATGCAGTAGCTGATGATATGGCCAAACAAAACATTATTGACCCCAAAAAATATCAAGCCGTTTTAAGAGCTCGTAATAATTGGCAAAGTCGACAATCTATTGATTCTTTTAGTGAATACGAACAGTCTTTAATTAATTTAATAAATTTGTCGATAATTGGCCTAGATCACTTAATCTTTCAGCAAATATGCCAAACTATAGTTAATCGTTTTCAAGATCAAGTTTATGCATTTACTCGAGATCTTATTGCTAATCTTAAAAGTCAAGGGTATCTTATTTTTGCTATTTCTGCATCACCTCAAGAACTAGTTAGCTTAGTGGCTGATCATTATAGTTTTGATGATTACGGTGGATCCTCATATGAAGTTATTAACAACCGTCTAAGTGGCAAACAAAATCTCCTGTTCGGACAAGCTAAAACTATCTATTTAAAAAAATTAATAGCCAAACATCATGCTACAATGTCCGGCAGTATTGGGGTAGGCGATACTCTAGGTGATCTACAAATGTTGAATACGGTTGAGCGAGCAATAGCTTTTAATCCTTCAAAAGAATTATATGATCATGCCTTAAATAACAAATGGAATATAATTATCGAAAGGAAAAACGTCGTCTATCGACTAATCCATAAAGATGGACAATATATTTTG
>JAJZWH010000024.1 GCA_021846765.1 bacterium
CCGCCAAAAGTATTGTTTCTTAAAACAGCAAAGACAGCAAATAAACTAGCGAATACAATACAATCAGTCATTATATAGACCCAAAACCCAAAGAGTGTCTTAGTCTCCTGATCGTATTTTTCGATCAGTTTATTAGTTTTAACTACATCTAATTGGTTAGTAGAAGCAATCATTAATTACTACCTCCCGCGGCATACATTCTATCTAATCTCTCAACTTCTGCTGCCGGCAATATATATTCTGTATGTTCATCCATAGATCTGACAATAATAGTCACAATAATAATCACTAATCCAAGAATTGCCATCCACCAAATGTGCCACACGATACCAAAACCCAGAGCAAAGGCACCACCAGCAATAACCATAGATAACGGTGTATTTTTAGGAATAGAAATATCTTCATAAGGGCGTGTATCTTTTTGTTTAAGTCGCTTAGCTGCCCAAAAGGCATCACGTTCACTGACTAAAGGTAACCTAGCAAACGAATAAAAGGGAACTGGCGAAGGTGTCGACCACTCTAAAGTTCGGCCATTCCAAGGATCTCCACTAACATCTCGTAATTTTCTACGATCTTTAATACTAACAACAATCTGTAAGATTTGTAATCCTACACCTATACCTATCAAAACCACTCCAAATGCAGCAACCACAAACAAAGCTTGCCAACCCAGTCCTGCACTATAGTGATCTAATCTCCTGGTGGCACCCATAAACCCTAAAATATATAACGGAATAAAAGCCACTAGGAAGCCAACGAACCAAAACCAAAAGACCAATCTTCCTAAACGTTCATTTAACTTAAAACCAAATATTTTAGGAAACCAATAAGAAATACCTGCGAAATCACCAAACAACACTCCTCCGACTATCATCATATGAAAATGAGCCACCAAAAATAGACTATTATGTAATTGGTAATCTATTGGCGGAACGGCCAGTAAAACTCCAGCCATTCCTCCAATAGTAAATATCACTACAAAACCGATAAACCAAAGCAAGGTTGAGTCTAATTTTATCTTCCCCCGATACATAGTAAACAGCCAATTAAATAACTTAACTCCAGTCGGAATGGCTATAATCATTGTCATAATGCCAAAGAAGCCATTGACATTCGAACCAGCGCCCATCGTAAAGAAATGGTGTAACCAAACAGTAAACGACAACAAAACAATAGCCGCTATCGCCCAAACCATTGAACTATAACCAAATAATTTTTTGCGAGAGAAAGTAGCTACAATTTCTGAAAATATACCGAAAGATGGTAAGACTAGAATATACACTTCTGGATGCCCCCAAGCCCAAATCAAATTGACATACATCATCATATTACCTCCACCACCGGCAGTAAAAAAATGGGTTCCTAGGTCTCTATCTAATGCCAACAAAGAAAGAGTAACGGTTAATATTGGGAAAGCGAAAGCGACCAGAAACATAGCACCTAGAACACTCCAAACAAACATTGGCATCTTCATAAAACTCATACCCTTAACCCGCATTTTCAATATAGTAACAATAAAGTTAATTCCAGCCATCAGACTACCAGCTCCGGCAATCTCTAGACTCCAAATCCAATAATCTACACCAACGGTAGGACTGTATTTTAATTCACTAAGTGGCGGATAGGCTAACCAACCAGTGGCAGCAAAATCTCCTAAGACTAAAGATGCGTTGACTAGAATCATGCCAGCAAAGAATAACCAAAAACCTGTTGCGTTAAGGAAAGGGAAAGCAACATCCCTAGCTCCAATTTGCATTGGTACAATTAAGTTTATTAAGCCAAACATTAATCCCATAGCCACAAAAAATATCATAATAGTTCCATGAGCACTAACGATTTGCTGGAAATGACTAGCGCTCAATATACCCATATTATGACCAACAGAAATTGATTGTTGGGTTCTAAGTAAGGCCACATCAGCGCCTCCCCTTAATAACATTCCCAGAGCCACTAAAATATACATAACTCCTATTTTTTTCGGGTCCTGAGTAGTTAACCATTCCTTATAAAGCCATTTCCATCTTTTGGTAAAAGTAATGAACAAGAGCAATCCAATCAATATGCTAACGATCATAATTGCACCGCCCATTTGAATAGCGTTAGGTGGTAGCGCCTTAAGATTTAGTTTTCCAAGCCAAAAACTAGCGAAATAATTTAATTTATCCATGCTATTCCTATTTTTCTTTGTTCATACTTAGGCATCAAATAACTTAGAACTAAATCATTAAACAAATTAGGGATTGGCCGGGAATAATACTTAGGTTTAACATATAGACTGGGCTTACTTAACTGGAGATAAGAAGCTTTATTTAAAGGGGGTGAGGAACTGACTTTTCTAATCCAGGCATTAAAAATATTATTAGTAGTAGCTTGAGCATCAAATACCATCCCAGCAAAGCCAATACCGCTTATATTGGCCGATGAACCCCTATAATTACCTATTTGATTAGCCATAATATACAACTGAGTACGCATACCAGCCATTGCATAAATTTGCCCTGAAAGTTGAGGAATCCACAAAGAATTCATTGGAGCATTAGATGTTATGTAAAAATGGACGGGTGTATTGACTGGAAAAACAATCTTATTAACGGTTGCAATATTATACTTCGGATAAATAAATAGCCACTTCCAATCCATCGACACAACCTGAATAACTATTGGCGCATTATTCGAAGCAATTGGTTTATATGGATTTAAAGCATAGGTAGCTCTCCAAGTAATAATCGCCAAAACAACAATTAAGGCAGTAGGTATAAACCACCAAATTCCTTCTACTAGTAAATTATGATCCCAATTTGGAGAATAAGGACGTTTCTTTTTATTTTGATCACTATAGCGATAAACAATATAACCAAGAAGAATAAATACCGGCAAAACAACAATCAACATTAGACCAGTTACTTCCAATAATAATCTAAATTCTTGATCAGCGATCGGTCCTTTAGGCTCTAAGACTGGAATGTTAACTTTTGATAGATAGATACTAGAAATTACTAATACTACAAGAATAAATAGCCCAACAATCCATCTCTTTTTGACTTTACTCATTTATCTCTTAATCTTTCAAAATCTATAATAACATAGCGCTTAAGCTAAAATCTAGAGATCAAAAACTAAAAATGTTCACGAATATGAGTATAGCTAAACTCCCAGGTTGCATCGGCTTTTTTATGGGGATTAAATATGTTTTTAGGATCCATTATATGTTTAGCTTGTCTAAATAATTCAACTACTTGTTTACCAAACTGGTCCTCCAGCCATGGACCCCTAACTAGTCCATCATTATGCTCGCCAGATAAAGAACCTTTATAACTTAAAACTAAATCATTAACTTCTTTCATAGCGGGCAATAATTTATCTCGTTCTTGTTTATTTTCTAGCTTCATTAATGGAATAATATGAAAATTGCCATCACCCATATGTCCAGCAATAGTAGCAAACAAGTTATATTTGACAATTATTTTACGTAACTTAGGTAAGAACTCTACTAAATGTTCTGGATTAACTATTAAATCATCTATAAAAGGAGCTGTATGTTTATCTTTAACTTTACTTCTTAACAAATTAAAGCTTTGGCGTCGCATTACCCAAAACTTTTCACTTTTACCTTCAGTGGCATCTTCCTCGAAGCCATTTATTTCATATTTAGCTCTCTGCTTTCTAAGTTCACCATGTAAAGCTTTAATCTTTGACCTAACTTCAGCTTCGGTTTGTCCATTAAATTCAACCATTAAAATTAATTTAGGTATACCTCTTAATAACTGCCAGCCATCAGGAATAAGCGAAAATAGGAGCTTAATAAACTTCTTCCAACCTAGTAATTTCAAAAAGCTTGGCATAAACCTAATCGACAACCAAAGAGTTTGATCATCAAAACTTTCAAAAGTAGCTGGATGATGAGCCAGTACAGTAGGTATTAAATCTCCTAGATCATCTATATCACGCAAAAACAAAACCAATAGACCAGAATGCGGTTTAGCTGCTACCAATTTAAAAGTAATATCAGTCACAAAGCCTAAAGTTCCTTCACTACCTACAATCAGTTTGGTTAAGTCAAATATACCGCTTTCTCTATCCCAAACTTCCCACAAGTTATAGCCCATTGAATTCTTACTAACATTAGGCTTAGCAGCTTTAATTTGATCATAATTTTGTTCACACAATTGATATAGTTCTCTGTAGACCTGACCTTCAAAATCATCTTGAGCCATTTTTTTATCTAATTCTTCTTTATTGATTGGCTTGACAACACGTTCAACTCCATCAGCAAAAACTACACTCAATTGTTCAATAAAATCCTTGGTCTTTCCATACTCAAGCGATTTTTCGCCACCAGAATTATTGGCCACCATACCGCCAATACTTGCCAAATCTCTAGAAGCCGGATAACTAGGCATTAAAGATCCATGTTTTAGTGTTCTAGGTTCAAAATCCCTGTAAAGCACTCCAGGTTGCGCCTGACCAGATGTTCTAGTAATCAGTTCAATGTTATTAAAATATCTCCTAAAATCGACTATAATTGAATCATTAACGGCTCCACCGGCCATATCAGTACCAGCCGATCGAGCAGTAATAGATAATTCAGGATTAGTCTCTTTGTTTTCACTCACCAGTTTAACTAATTTTTCAACATCTTGAGCATCCTTAGGGAAAACTATTAACTCAGGCTTAACTTCAAATAAAGACGCATCATGACTATAGTTCTCGATGGTGGTTGGACGATCATCAAGATCACCTTGAAAACCAGAATTTTTAATTAAATCCTTTATATTTTGCATAACTATTTAATAATAAGCTTATGCCTAAAATAATTCAAAAACAACCCTCAATAGCTCATTGCCTATATTATCTATTGCAGTTATGCTATTCTAATTCGGGATGCATAAACCAAAAATAAGTGAATTAACAATTAAACGGCTTAACAGCCGTTTTTTTATAAAAAGGGAACAAAGGAGTATTAATGAGTTTATATAGTCATCAAGAAATAGTAGAAGCCAATATCCTCTATCATGAAATGTTTACTGACTCAAGTGCGATTAGCTTATACCAAGAAGGAATAAAAGATTATCTCAACGGCGACAAAGATACACCTTCAGCAAGTTTTTTTATAAAAGTCCAACGAATTCTAGATATCGCTTATTTGTCCATAGATAAAAGTAAAACTGAATAAATTTTTGAAATACATTATCAGTTAATATATAATCATAACCAGAATGTCAAAAGAAAAAGTACTAATAGTTGGGGGAGGTTTTGCTGGCTTAAAAGCAGCCCTACTGCTATCAAAAGATGAACGATTTGATATAACCTTATTGTCCAATGAAATAGATTTCCGCTACTATCCTACTCTTTATCACGTAGCAACCGGCGGTAGTAGAGCTAATGCCAGTATTCCTTTGCGAAGCTTTTTTATCCAAAATAACAACGTTAAACTTAAACAAGGGGAAGCTATTAGCCTAGACCGTAAAGCCAAAACAATAACCACTCAAGATGATCAGATTTATGAATACGATACATTAGTATTAGCCTTAGGAGTAGTTACTAATTACTTTAATATTCCAGGACTTAAAGAACTTGCTTTTGGCGTTAAAAGTATTAAAGATATTGAAAAGCTAAAAAACCATCTTCATCAACAATTAATCGACGATCATAAGCCCGATCTCAACTATGTCATTGTTGGTGCTGGCCCAACTGGAATTGAATTAGCAGGCGCTCTACCTGACTATCTCAAACATCTAATGAAGCTACACGGAATCGAAAACAGAGCTATACATATCGACTTGATCGAGGCCGGGCCAAGACTTTTACCAAGACTTCCTAAAGATACAGCAAAAGCCATTAAACAAAGACTACAAAAAAAAGGAATCAAAATATACTTAGGCCAAGTCGTTCAAGGCGAAACGGCTAACGAACTTACTGTCAACGGTAAACCCATACAAAGTCATACCGTTATATGGACAGCCGGCACTGCCAATAATCCTTTTTTTAGTCAAAATGGTTTTGTAATGAGCGCCAATCATAAAGTTGCTACAGATATTTTCCTGCAAGCCGAAGAAAATATATTTGTTCTAGGAGACAATGCCAATACTCCATACAGCGGAATGGCCCAAACTGCAGTCAATGATGGTGAATTTTTAGCTAATAATTTAATTAGACGCAAAGATAATAAAATCATGAAAAGCTATGTCGCAAAGCAACCGATCACGGTTATTCCAGTAGGCGAAAATTGGGCAGCAGTAGTAAAAGGCCAAATTAGAATCTACGGGTTCTTGGGCTGGCTACTAAGACAATCAGCTGATGCAATCGCATTCCATGATTACCAACCCTGGATACAAGCAGGCAGACAATGGTTAACATACTATGGTAGCGAAGAAACATGTAGTGTTTGTCTACAATCTATCGGTACACTAAAAACAAGATAGATTACAATAGAAGGCATAATGAATGAACAGACTAGTAAAAATTATTTACAAGCTTTTAATTCTCTTAACGATGCCCAAAGATTGGCGGTCACTACAATCGATGGACCAATTTTAGTAATTGCTGGCCCGGGAACAGGTAAAACCCAACTATTAACAACTCGTATTGGTTATATCTTAGCCAATAGCGATAGCGCACCAGAAGATATATTATGTCTTACTTTTAGCGATGCAGCAGCTAGAACAATGCAGAATAGACTGGCCAATATTATTGGTTCAGCCGCCTTTAGAGTAACTATTCAAACTTACCATAGTTTTGGAAGCGAGTTAATTTTAAGATATCCTGATCTTTTCGATTTAAAAGAAGATGTTTTGCCAGCAGATGAACTTAAAATTAATCAAATAATTCGCTCTATTTGCCGACAATTAGACTATAGTAATCCGCTTAAATCAGATTATTATACAAAAGACATCATATCTCTAATTAGCAATTATAAAAGAGCATTAATTACTCCAGAAATACTCCTAGATGTTTGTCAAAGTAATCAGCAATTTAATGATCAGGCAGCAAACTTAATTAATAAACATCTAAAGGCTGGCGAACGAATTAATCAAAAACAACTTATAGATTATCAAGATATACTGACAGAAAGTAACAATCTACCCAGCCAAAATATTAATCAGATAACTTCACTTAAATCACTCTGGCTAGAATCACTAGAGCAGGCAATTGCTAATGCACTTGAAACTAAAAAAATGACAGCCTTAAGCTTATGGAAGAAGCGATGGCTAGAAGTAAATACCGATAATCAATATATCATTAACAGTCCCAGAACGATTCAAAAACAACTCGCACTTGCAGAAATTTATTCTTTATATAATCAACAACTAAAAAAAGAAAAAGTTTATGATTACGACGACATGATTATCCAAGCCATTAATGGATTAACTACTAATTTAGATATTAAACTTAGCTTGCAGGAAAAATATCAATATATTCTTCTTGATGAATTCCAAGACACCAATGAAGCACAGTTTAAAATAGTTGAATTGCTAGCGGATAACCCGATCAACGAACATAGACCCAATATTCTAGCCGTAGGCGACGATGATCAAGCTATATATCGATTTCAAGGTGCCCACTATTCTCACATGGAGCGTTTTTACCAAAACTACTTAGATGTTGTATTAGTTAACTTGAAAATAAATTATCGTTCTGGGCCAGGAATTATTCAATTAAGTACTAAAATTAGGGAACAAATTAGCAATCGCTTAGAGTTAATCAATAAACAAGCACAAGCATATAATAATCAAATAAAAGAAGAAATTAAAAGAGTAGAGCTACCCTTAGATGTCGATCATTTAGCCTGGACCGCTGAATATATTAAGTCGTTAATAGACCAGGGAACTGCCCCAGATAGCATTGCAGTGTTAGCTCCTGAACATAGCTTATTGACTGCTTTTATTCCATATCTACATGGACTATCCATTCCCATAAGTTATGAACGCAAAGACAATGTTCTAGATAACGATCTTATCAATCAACTCATAACCATGGCTAAACTAGTGCTCAGCCTAAGCAATCAGGAGAATAGTGCCGAAGACCTTTGGCCAATCATTTTAAGTTATGATCAATGGCAACTGCCTACCAGTTTAATTTGGCAACTCTCTTGGCAAGTCAGCGATTTAAGAGATAGCTGGATAAATACATTACTTAACCATCCCGAAACTAGAACTATTGGCCTTTTCTTCATTAAATTAAGCCAAATAACAGAATATTCTTCGTTTGAACAAATGCTTAATTATCTTATTGGTAATGAACCGCTACTCATTAATGAACAAGGTATAAAAGAATTCTCTAGCCCTTTCTATGGCTATTATTTCAGTAGCCTAACTGAGCAAAAAGATAATATTAATGCTAATGAATGGCGATTACTAGGCCAATTAACAACTCTTAAAAATAAAATTAAAAACTCTAGCGATAGTAGTTTGAATTTAGAACAATTTATTTTGCTAATAAAGGATTACCAAGAAGCAGACATAAAAATAACCGAGCAAAGCCCTTATAAAGAAAGTTTTCAAGCAGTAAACCTAATGACCGGATTTGCTGCTAAGGGCAGTGAATTTAACACTATTATACTTATAAATTTTGTTGATAAAACATGGGGCACTAGTGGCAGAAACAAATCATCGAAGATTGCCTTACCATTTAATTTAGCGCATGTTCGCTTAGACAATAACGCTAGCGATGAAAAGTTGAGGTTACTATTTGTAGCCTTGTCCAGAGCCAAGGAACGCTTAGTAATGATTAGCTATAAGCAAGAACTAGGCGGCAATGAAATATATCGCTTACAATACTTTCAAGAATATGAAGAAGATAATCAATTAATTAGTCCATTATTGCCTAAGAATTCGCAACAAGTTATAAGACCTAAAGTCAATTTTAGTGACATTAATTTAATTAGACCGGCCTGGCATAATCGTCATCTACAAATAACTAATCCTGATCGATATGCCTTATTAGAAGATAGACTGAAACTTTTTCGTCTTAGTGCTAGTAACTTAAATAATTTTACAGATATTTCTCAAGGAGGACCCAGGCAATTTTATTTAAATAGTATATTGAAGTTTCCTAGCGTATCGTCCCTAAGTAGTCAATATGGTAGCGTCTATCATGGAATTTTAGATTGGCATTTTCAACAGACTAAGAAAAACCATCATCCTCCTAGCGTAGAACAAACTATAGAAGAATTCAAAAATCGCCTTAAGAAAAAAAGAATAGCTAAGTTAGATTTCGAATTATTATTAAAACGTGGTAGTAATTCTCTAAAAGCTTACTTTGCACAAACTACGATAGAAGAAAATCCTTATGATTTAAGCGAACAAGCATTAGAAGCCAACTATCAAGGGGCTAGATTAATTGGAGAAATCGATAGATTAATTGTTAACAATAAAGCCAAAACACTACATATTATCGATTTTAAAACCGGTAGCAGTTACCATAAATTTAAAAAAGAAATTAAACCGATGCACCATCTAAGACAACTTTATTTTTATAAATTGCTTTTGCAATTAAGTCCTCAATTTAAAGGATATACGGTCAACGGAGCAACAATTCAATTCGTTGAACCAGACAGTTATAGTGGTCTTATAACTAGTCTTCATCTGGATTTTAATGAACAGGAAGAGAGTAGACTAAAAGACCTAATAATAGCAGTCTGGAATAAAATAATGGCTCTCGATTTTCCTGATACTGAATCCTATCCTGATAACTACAACGGCATTTTAAAATTTGAAAATACTTTATTAGATAAACAATCCGATTCAGATATTCCTTAATCTTGTTTATAAATTAATTATTTCTTATATTTCTTTAATTCTTTTTTTAGATGTTCGATTTGTTTATGCTGTTTAGCGATAATTATTTGATCCTGACTATACCCACGTGATTGTAAATCAGCAGCAAAAGCACTATTAACTTCTTTTCTAAATTGTTTGTTAGTTAACTTTTCGCTAGTTACAAGTTGTTTTAATGTCTTATTTTTTAAGGCATTCTGAACATTAATCACTGATGTTTTAAGAACTTGAGCTTCTGCTACTATTTTTTCTTGACGATATACCGTTTTAGGTATTTGGCTACTACCAACGTCTGGCATCTTAGGACTAATTACAGCTGCCATAACTATTCCGACGGTACCAGATATTAGCATTGCTGCACCGACAAAACCGACTATAATATACATTATTTTTTTCATTGATTAAATTCTCCTTAATAAATAGCTTTATCGATATCTATTCAAGTATATATTAATGACTATATCTGAATTATAGCTTTAATAATAATAAATACTGCCTCTAATAATTAAAGGCAGTATTTATTGTCTTTGACAAAATACTTTTTTTAACGACGACGTCGATTAGAAGAAGTACTTTTTTTAGCAGTGCTTTTTTTGGTAGTGCTTTTTTTGGTAGTAGTCTTTTTAGCAGTTGAACGACTACTAGGAGATGCTGATTCGGCAACAATAACTGTCTCGCTAACTATGACTTGATCTGAACTAGGGGCAAATAGTAAAGCATATAAATTAACTCCTATGATTGCACCTAATACTGGTCCTAGAGCGTAAGTTCCCCAGCCCATTACTCCATTTATTCCCCATGCTCGAATACCAAAAGCTACAGCAGGGTTGGCAATGCCAATTCCGACTCCAGCAGCTGCAGCTATAATGATAGCTAATGCGTAAGAGCCACCAAGCAATAGACCTCGGTTAGTTGTGTCGTGCTTCTTAAAGTAGACAGCACCCCAAGCTAATGCCAGAACGAATGCTCCAATAGCTTCTGAAAGTAATACTTTGGCGCTAAAATGACCGCCAATTGGCTGTAAACTTTGACCAGCAAAATATCTAAATATACCATACGCAGCCCATGCTCCTAAAAGTTGAACTATAACGTAAGATAACGCCACTAAAGAACTTATTTTTCTGGCTGTCCAAAGCCCAATTGTCACAGCCGGATTTAAATGCGCACCTGAACTATCGCCAAAGAAAAATGCTGCCACTGCGACAACAGCACCTGATCCTAAGGCTATAAAAAACGGTATACCGATATTTGATCTCTGGATACTCAAAAATACCAGAGTTAAAATACCAGTGCCCAAAAACTCAGCTACAATAGCAGCTGCTCTTTGTCTTCCAAACATATTATTGGAACCTCCTTAAATATTTATATTCCTAAGCGTACATTCTCATTTAATGTTTGTAAAGAGGTAATAGGATAAGCACTTTAATATGAATAATTAATTTTCATTAAAAATAAATTATATGATGGCTTAGATTTAACTTATCAAAACAACTAAATTTATTAATTCTTATCTGTTATAGAAAATTATTTAAAAGGCAAAAAGATTCATTACTGAGTTATTTTAGATTATATAATAATTAAAAATTATAATTAAGAATTATTATTATTTTTAATTTTTAACATTGCATTTTTAATATTTATCAACATATCTATGTAATAGTTTTTACAGTAAGATGAAGGCATTTGCTGTTAATCTCAATATTAATCATGAGATACAAAATAATTGCCAATAATATAAATAAAAATTGGTTAATTAAACAGCCCGAGGGTCATTTAATTTTTTTTTATAATAAACAATCAGAATTATTAAAACCTTTAAGCGAATTTATATATTATGGAATTCAAGCTAACGAGATATGTATAGTTATTGCCCAAAGGGCAAATATTATTAAAATAAATCAACGCTTAAATGAATTACTAATTAATGCTGACGAACAAATTAACAAAGGTCAATATATCGTCTTGGATGCTAATAATATATTAAAAAAAATTATGCTTAATGGATTGCCTAACAAAACACTTTTTTTGGAAACTTTCAATAAAGCCTTTAGCGTATTAAGAAATAACTATCCATATAAAAAACGCAAAATAAGAGTTTACGGTGAACTTACTGCAACTTTTTATTTAACAAGAAACCTCAAAGGTATTATTCAATTAGAAAGCATGTGGAATGAATTAGCTAACAAACAATCTCTCACATTGTTTTGTGGCTACCCAAAACAAATTATTGTTAATAATCAGC
>JAJZWH010000025.1 GCA_021846765.1 bacterium
CCTTCTTCTCATCAAATTGAAGTCCAAGGATTGTGTGCTAAATGCAAAACTTTTTAAGACGCAGTTAAAATAATCACCGATATTAATAATTTTTTGGGGTATATATATTATATATATAAATCCAAAACTAAGGGGGTGACTATTGAAAGATTTAAATCTTGCCAACAAAAACAATATCCAAAAGTTAATTAATTATTCCGAAAAAAGTCCAGCAGTTACTATTTATCTGCCTACACATCGTAGTGTTAGTCCAGATCACATCAATCAAGACGAAATTAGATTAAAGAATTTACTCTATAGAGTAGAAGAATTATTGGGCGCTAGAGAAGATGGAGAGTCTTTGCTAAAAGAATTTAAATCTGAAGTTAATGACCTGGTTAGCTCTAAGCTATTTTACGAACAACTAACCGAAGGATTATTAATATGTGCCAGTCCAGGCTTCTTTATTAGTTTACGCCTAGAAATTGATGTTGAAGAATATGTAACAGTTGGTGAGCAATTTTATTTGGCGCCTATTTTGGGTTTGTTAAACGATTATAAGGAATATTATGTCTTGGTTTTAGCTACTCATTTGCCTATTCTATTTAAAGGAGATAATTATGGTTTATATTCAACTAACGTTCAGTTACCAAAATCTCTCAAGGAATCTTTAAAAATCGATGAACTAGGTAAAGATAATCAGCAACAGCAATCTTCTTATGGAGGAGCTAAGGGTTTTAATGGTAGGGGTGGCGAGAAAAACATTGCCCAAAACGACAGATTGAGATTTTGGCGATCAATTGATCAGATTATAGTCTCTAGGTTAAATAAAAAATTACCATTAGTTTTGGTTGGCATGGAAAAGGAAGTTAGTGAATATAGGGAGATAAGTAAATATCCTATTATTCTCAAAGATCATATTGAAGGTAGTTATCGAGATCCTAAGCCCCATGAGCTTTTTAATAAAAGTCAGCAAGTGATTAATCAAGATATTATTAAACCGGAACATGACAAAATTATTGATGAATATAACGCTATAAAGGGTAATCGTCCTCACTTAGTAGCCAATGAGCTAAAGTCAATATATCTAGCAGCTAAAGCTGGTCGAATAGATAAGCTAATAATAGGTCTAATCCACAATACGGCTGACAATGTAAGAGAAGGAACTAATAGACTCCCGAAAATTAGCTTTCCGCCAATAGAAGTTGCTCAGCTTTACAATGAAATAACTAGGATAGTTTGGAACAACGGAGGTAAAATAATCAATATTAATCGTTTAGAAATGCCTGCTCAAGATACTTTTTTACTGGCTACCCTACGTTATTAAACAACCCTAACAGCCACTAGCTAATAATTGAGCCGGATTGATCGAAAAATGCCAGCCATAATACAACGAAGATATTTGATATATTGACGTTTCTATTGGTGCCAGAATTACTGGCGCTGAATCTACGGCAGCTGCATTACCGTCTTTGCAAATCGCATTTTCGACTTGAGTTTGGCTTGGGTTATAACCTAACTTCATGACCTGAGGTTCTAAAGCCGACAAAGAATTCCAGGCTAAGACATTTAAGTCGCCATTAGGGCATTGAAGAGGTGATGGGTTGCCGTCAGAAGAATATGTCAGGCTTGCTGAACACTCAGCCACTTTAGAGGGAACGCTAGCTGGTTTTAGGATTGCGTAAGTAGTATTAATCTTTGACTTAGTATTACTGGTTGCTGGCTGGATTTGGGTAACGTTAGAGTTATAAGTGTTTAAACTAGAATAGATAAAGTAGCCAATTATAACAACTATTATAAAAGATAAACTAGCAATAATTAGCGGTCCAATAGAAGGCGTCCGTCCGTGATTAGTTATTTTAATTAACCGCATTTAGACTATATTTTAACACGCATTAGTAGAGGATGAATTAGTAACCTATTGACAAACGCCTATTGTCTTAAAAGTACATTTTTAATTTAAACGCATACTATTAATTAATGATAGTTTAAGGAGCTATTTAAAGGCTAGAGTTGTTGATAGCTAAAAATTAAGCTTTAATAATAATTATAAGTATTATTTTTGGAGAGTTAAAATTTATGGAACAAGCTTACCATAGTAAGTTAGCAAAAAATCGTTCACTGGCTATGTTAGTAGTGATGATTGGCGTATTAATTACTGCTATTGACACCACTATAGTAGTTCTAGCTTTACCGGAAATCGAGAAAGGTTTAAAAGTAGGTCTTGCTTCGGTTATTTGGGTAGTAATTGGTTATTTATTAGTTATAACACTGTTGGCTACTCAGGTAGGCAAATTGGGCGACATGTTTGGTAGGGTTAAAATGTACGAAGCTGGATTTCTAATTTTTGTTATAGGCTCATTAGCCTGTGCTCTGTCTTGGAATGAAGCTTCGATTATAATTTTTCGAATCATTCAAGGGATTGGTGGGGCATTTGTTTCAGCTAATAGTGGGGCTATTATTGCTGGGTTATATCCGGCTAATGAGAGAGGCAAAGCCTATGGGTATAATTCTATTGGTTGGAGCTTGGGAGCTGTCTTAGGAATTATTTTAGGAGGTTTAATAGTTACCTATATTTCTTGGCGGTGGATATTTGGGATTAATGTACCAATTGGATTGGCGGCCATAGCTGTGGCTTTTAAGGTTCTCCATCAAAAGGGCGAGAAGGCTAGTCATAAACTTGATCCATTAGGTATGATTACTCTTGGAGCAGGTATTTTCGGAGTGCTGTGGGCTATAACTAAATTATCGACTACTTCACTAAATAGTTCCATCATTAGTTATTTGGTGGCGGGTATTCTTTTGTTAATAGTTTTTTACTTTATTGAAAATCATCAAAAAGAACCAATGTTAAACTTTTCTATTTTTAAGATTCCAACTATGTCTCCTACTCTAATAGCTGCATTATTTCAAGGTTTAGCCAATTTTGCAGTGTTGTTTTTAGTTATTATGTATCTTCAAGGGCCTAGGAATTTAAGTCCTATTCATGCTTCACTTTTGTTAGTTCCGGGATATATTGTCGGTTCGGCTATAGGTCCTTTTGCTGGTCGAATTTCCGATAAGCTAGGACCAGTTATCCCGGCAACAGTTGGTTTGGCTATTCAGGTTCTAGCCTTATTTATCTACGCTCATCTATCAATGACTACTGGACTTTGGGTGGTTGTAGTCGCTAGTGTGATTAATGGCATTGGGGCTAGTTCATTTTTCCCAGCCAATAGTTCGGCAGTTATGAAAGCATCGCCTCCCAAAATGTTTGGTATATCTTCAGGCATGCTAAGAACTTTTGCTAATATTGGCATGGTTTTCTCGTTTTCAGTGGCTATACTAGTAGCTTCAAGAGCGATTACTAAAAATTTGGCTTTTGCAATATTTGTTGGGACGACTAGCTTGCACGGAAATTTAGCCAGTGTATTTACTAATGGGCTACACACAGCATTTTATGTTTTAATGGTGTTTATGTTTATAGCGGCTGTTTTGTCAGCTTCTAGAAACAAACTGAGCAAAAGAGTAGCTAGGGATAATATTAGTAGTAACTAATCTAGAACATAGATTTATTAATAAGCTATAATTAAGTTAGTTAATTATTTGGCGCCGTGGCGGAGTGGTGACGCAGAAGTCTGCAAAACTTTTTATGCCAGTTCGATTCTGGTCGGCGCCTCCAATTTCATCATAGCTTATCTCATCAAAAATGTAGTATGCTATTTTAATTAACAAACTAAATTAATTTATAAGCGCGGGTGTCGTAATTGGTAGCCGAGACAGACTTAAAATCTGTTGCCTAACAAGGCGTGCGGGTTCGATTCCCGCCCCGCGCACCATTAAATGAGGACTTAATTAAATTGAAATTAATGCCAAATAATGATTCCAATTAAAATTAAGATTAACAATAAAACTATTAATAGTTCAAGAAAAGTATATCCAGATTGATTTTTCCTTGGTAAATAATAGCCCATTTATTTCTACTCTAGCACAAGAGAATGGGTTTATTTAGTGCGAATAGCGTTTTTTGAAAAACCCTAAATTTAGCATTAGTAGTTTGCTATAATATGGCTTAAATATACTTATCTAGACAAAAAATAATGTTATTAAAAAAATATAATCATTCAACAAACTTGAAAAAAATTCTGTTAGTACTTTGTTTGGTGACGTTCGGTGGTTTAACTCTAACTAAATTAGTTGATGCTGATTCGGCTATTACTCAAGGATATAATGCCAATCAATATATACCACCAGAATCAATAGTTAGCGTTAAACAGGGTACTTATAACGAGATTATTCCAACTAATTTATCTAATGCTAATAGTTTAGTTGGAGTAATTATAGATAATAACAATGCTCAAGTATCTGTTGCTTCTGGTAGTAATCAAGTACAGGTAGCGACTAGTGGTGTTAATCAGGTATTGGTTTCTAATATTAATGGCAATATTGTCTCAGGGGATGAGATTACCGCATCACCAATTAATGGAGTAGGAATGCTTGTCAATCAGAATGCTGAGATAATTGGTACTGCCCAAAGCAATTTCCCAAATCCTAGCGCTTCTAAACAAACGATTACCAATTCATCGGGAGCTAAACAGACCGTCGAAATAGGTACTATACCTGTTTTGGTGAGTGTTGGGTATTACACTAAACAGCCAACTAAAACATTAATTCCGACTGCTATTCAGAATTTAGCTAATGCTTTAGCAGGAAAACAAGTCAAAGCACTACCAATAATTATTAGTCTGGCAATTTTTGTTGTAACCTTAGTTGTGGTGGTAAGTATTATTTATTCTCTAGTACACGGTAGTATTATCTCGGTTGGCCGTAATCCAATGGCTCAATCGGCCGTATATCGTAACGTTCTTCAATTATCGGCATTAGTAGTAGCGATTATTGCCGTAGCTATGTTTGCGATATTTATGATTCTAACGAGGGTAGGCTAGGATGAATATATTTTTGCAGATTTTTTTGTATTTTGACGTCTTTATTATTGGGGTAGTTGCCAGCATAGCCGTTAGGCATGCCAATGCTCATTTTAGAACCAATAAGCAGCAAGTTCCTAAACTACAAAAACCATTAAAAAATGATCTACCTCTAGCTATGAGAGAAAAGCTGATTGAACAATCTAGTGATAAATTTCAGCACATAATTGACCATTCGGCACTAGAACTGGAGCATCAATTAGCCGTTACCGGAGATAAGATTAATACTACGATTAAGAAACTAGCCGCTCAGATAATCACTAAAGAGTTAGAAGGATTTCAAGATTTATTTAAGAATTATCAAGCCCAGGCAGCCAAAGAATTAGAGGATGCTAAGACACAAACAGATAAATATCGTGCTCAATTGAAAAGTCAAGCCGAACAAGAAATAAACGCTCAAAAACAGCGTATTTTGTCGGTCATTGATAATAAATTAGGTGATAGTGTCATGTCTTTTTTGTTGGAGGCTATGCAACACGAAATAGATATTGGTAGTCAAAGCGATTATTTAATAAAACAGTTAGAAGCTCATAAAGAAGAATTTAAGCAGGCAATAAATGATTAACTTAAAACTAAGCGATGAGATTGTTTCTGGGGCAGACTTACGGGATATAATTGAAGAAATAAAAGGCTATGCTCAATGGTTTAACCATAATCAAATCAAACTAAAAGTAGCTAACAAGAAAGACTTCAATGAGCCCGAACTGAGTCACCAAGCAAAGGATATATTAGGTCAGTTTTTTAATTCCAAATCTATTTCACCTTCTGGTTTGGATAGTCTTATAATTAGTTTAGAAAAATACTTAAAAGAAGCAGTCAAAATTAAGATTACTTTGGCCGGAATCCCCCCCAATAAACTTAAAAAACAACTAATTAATTGGTTCCGTGTATCGCTAACTGAGACGATCTTAGTGGATTTTAGCTATAATCGGACATTGCTTGGGGGAATGGTGGTTATCTTCGGTAGTCATATCTATGATTGGTCTTTACGTCGTCAGATACTAGATTCAAAAGATAAGCTGATTGAGGTTTTTAAGTAATGTTTGATAATCAACGATTTCAAAAACTAGTTGAAGCAAATAATCTAACTGGTCAAGTTTCTTCTTCTAATAGTTTTATTATTGAAGTTAAGGGTTTAGAGGGTGTTAGGCTTGGTTCTAAGGTTTTATTTGAAGACGGTCAGAGAGGTTTAGTACGTGAAGCATATAAAGATAGGGTAGTGCTGTTTAATATCGATTCAGAGAAGATGAAACCAGGAACTTTGGCTGTTGTTGAAGAAGATCTTTTACAAATACCGGTCGGTAAAGAGTTGATTGGTCGAGTGGTTAATCCAATGGGTCGGGCATTAGACGATAAAGGTCCGCTAAAAACTAAACAAACTTCTGGTATTTTTAATGCTGCACCGGGAATAATGGATCGTAGTATGCTTAATGAACAATTAGCTAGTGGAGTGCCGGCTGTTGATATGTTTTTTCCTATCGTACTAGGTCAAAGAATTGCTATTTTAGGGGATAGTAAATCTGGTAAGAGTACCTTTCTTAGTCAGCTGAGCGCTAATCAACAAGGTTCTGAACGGATTGTAATTTATGCCATGATTGGTAAGCGAAGGGTAGATGTCGAGACTTTACTTAGCAATTTAAACGAATCGGGCGCAATGGAAAATACTATTGTTGTTATTGCGGATATTTTTGACTCATTAACTTTATCTTATTTAGCGCCATATGCTGCATGTGCTATAGCTGAAGCTCTCTGGCATTCTGGACATGATGTAATTGTAATTTATGATGATTTATCTAGTCATGCTGAAGCTTATCGTCAACTCTCCCTCCTTCAAGAAGTAGATCCAGGAAGAGATTCGTATCCTGGTGATATGTTTTATGCTCACTCTAGTTTACTTGAAAGAGCCGGGAAATTATTGAGTAGCGACAAAACTTTAACCGCATTACCGGTTGTAGTTACACCTAATGATGACATCACGGCCTATTTATCGACTGCAATTATGTCTATTACTGACGGACAGATTATTTTTGACCTTAATGTTTTTCGTAAAGGTATTAGACCGGCAGTGAATGCTGGATTATCGGTTTCCCGAGTTGGTGGTCAAGCGCAAACAGTTCGTCAAAAAAGATTATCCGGTACTTTATTCCAAAAATTAGCTGCCTATCATCGAGCAGAAGAATTTTCTCATTTTGGATCAAGCTTATCTAAAGAATCAGCGACGGATTTGAAGCTAGGCGAGCAAATATACGAATCTTTGCAGCAAACTCCCGAAGAGCTTTATAGTTTGATCGAGCAACAAATAATTCTTGAGACAGTCTTATTGGGAAACGCGCAGACAGATATAGATATTCCGTCCTTAAAGGCTGCCGTGCTTGCGGGGAAATATACCAATCATGAAGATAAAGAATTTGATCGAATTGAAGCGGAATTGTTAAAAAAATATTCAGTTAGTTTAAAGCCTGAATCTTTAGACAAAGAGAAGAAAGACAGCACTAATGCGACGAGCTAATGCTATTCAAAAGGATCAGACTGAAATAGAAACGGTGGAAGATTTGACTGGAGTTTTTGAAAGTTTGGCTAGTACTCAAGTAGCTAAAATTAAAACCAAGGTTGAATTATCTAAAGAGTTTTTTGATTTAATTTGGTCTAAATATAGTTTAATCAGGGTTGATCCAAAGTCTAGAATTACTCAACGAATAAGACAAGATAATGGGAAAAACGTTTTTGTTGTTATATCGGCTGAAGCAGGTTTGTCTGGAGATATTGATCAGCGCTTAATTGAAACTGTGTTAAAAGATTATGATCCAAAGACAACAGATTTAATTGTTTTAGGGAGTCATGGTGCTCAACAATTGATGCAACGAGGTATCAGGTATACACATTATTTTAGAGTGCCAGAGACAGATAGCTACGTTGATGTTAGTCCAGTAATTAAAGCAATTGAACCATATAAAGAAACGAAAATTTATTATGAAGAATATCTGTCATTGGGAACTCAAGGCATAAAAAAAATGGATTTAATCCAAACAATTCATACGATGAGCGATTCAACCAATGATCCAGATGATGTTATCGCTGAAACCGATACTGTTTTTGAACCATCGCTGGAAGAGATAGCTGATAGTATGGAACAAGCGATGATGACTTTAGCTTTTTCCCAAGCTATTTTGGAATCTAGTTTAGCTCAAGATGCTAGTCGATTTAATGCAATGGCTGTTGCTAAAAAGCGAGCAATGGAGTTAGTTAATTTTTATAAGTTAGAGTTTCATCAATCTAAAAGATCTGAAAGTGATCGTCGAATGAGAGAAGTTATGATCAGTTTAAAACGCAAAAAAAGAGCGAGGAACAATGTCTAATTTACGTATAAAAGAAAATGATGATTGCTATGTAGGCAAGATCTGTGTTTTAAAGGGTTTAATGGTTGAAATTGAAATTTTGCAATCTATGCCAGAAGAGCGTGAGTTATTGACTGTAGAAGAATTGCCAAATGTTTATCTCGAAGTCAGCTATTTTACGTCATCTGGAGCAGTTTGTGTCAATGTTAATAACAGTAATCAGCTGCGGTGTGGTTTAAAAGTAAGAAGAACTAATAAAAAGATTAGTGTGCCAGTTGGTCCGAAAACTTTAGGTCGTGTCTTTGACCCATTAGGTCAACCTTTAGATAATGGACCGATAATTAAGGAAAATTTACGAGTAATATCTGAAACTAGTGGTAATAAAGGCTATAAAGGAAAGCAAAAAATGGATCTATTAGAGACTGGTCTTAAAGTGATAGACTTTTTTACCCCATTTGTTAAAGGCAGAAAGATTGGTATTGTTGGTGGTGCTGGAGTTGGCAAAACAGTTCTAACCATGGAAATGATTCACAATGTCACTAGAAGTGATAAGAGTTTGTCTATTTATTGCGGAGTAGGCGAGCGAATCAGGGAAGGTAATGAGCTGTATGTAACCCTAAAAGAAACTGACGTTTTAAAGAATACAGTTATGTTTTTTGGTCAAATGGACTCTACTCCAGCTGTTCGTTCAATGGTTGGTCCAGCTGCGGCAACGGCTGCTGAATATTTTCGTGACGAAGAGGGTAAAGATATTTTATTTTTTATAGATAATATATATAGGCATATTCAAGCACTAACTGAAATATCGACTAATTTTGGGCTGATACCGTCTGAAGGTGGCTATTCGCCTAGCGTTTTTTCGGAACTAAGACGATTGCAAGACCGATTAAGTTCAACTGATAAAGGATCGATTACTTCTGTTCAAGCAGTTTATATTCCAGCCGATGATTTAAGTGACCCAGCTGTGCAATCGATTCAGCAACAATTAGATTCGGTTTTGGTTTTATCTCGTTCCATTGCTGAACAGGGTATTCGTCCAGCAGTTGATATATTAAAAACTACTTCTTCTCTGTTAACTCCTCAAATTGTTGGTCAAAGACATTATGATTTAGCATCTAGAGTTCAGGCTATTATGCAAAAATATGATTCTCTTAAAAACATAATTGCTATTGTTGGTGAAAATGAGTTATCTCCAGTAGATAGGCTAGATTACCAAAATGCTAAAAAACTAATCGATTTCTTTAATCAAGATTTTTCGGTGGCTGAACATTTAACCGGTAAACCTGGCCAGTATTATACGCGTGAACAGACTTTAGCCGGTATTGAAGATATCCTGGGTGTTACTAAGACAGAAGAAGCTAACAATAAAATAAAAAAGTGATACTAAATAACAATGAGCAATCAACAGTTAAACGTTATAGCTAGAGCACCTTTTGAATTATATTTTGAGGGTCAGGCACAGGTAGTATCGGCTGTTAATAAAATTGGTAAGTTTGATATCTTGCCTGGGCATACAGATTTCTTTTCTTTAATTAACCCATGTGACGTTGTGATAGAAACGGATAATGAGCAAATTAGTATACCCACCACTAATGGTATTGTGACTGTTAGAGATGATCAAGTTATGCTATTTTTAAATCTCTAGAATTATTGCTCCTGACTTGACCGTATTCCCTTTTTTGAAGCCACTAACAGATAGCTAGTACTCGTTTTTGGGGACTAATGATCTACAATACATGTATGGCTTATGTGCGAAAGGTTCCTACCGCAAGTGGGGCAACTGCTGTTCAGGTTGTTCATAAATCTCATGGTGAAGTTATTAAACTCGAACATATAGGTAGTGCCCATAATGAAGCAGACCTTAAAACCCTATTGTCTTTAGCTAAACAGCGTCTTCAAGGCAACCAGTTAGCTATATTTCCTAATAAACAAGATCACCTTCATATTTACCAAAGACGTTCTGTTCCTCTTTTGTTGTACGGATGCCTTAAGGATTTGTATTGCCAACTTGGCTTCGATGAATTAGACGATAAAATTTTCGCTAACCTGGTTATTGCCCGTATTGTAGAGCCAACATCTAAATTAGATAGTATTCGAGTGCTTTCGGATCTTGGTATTGACGATTTAAGGAATACGACGATCCATCGTTGCTTACAACGTGTCGTTGTTAACAACTACCGAGATAAACTAGCCAAACTTTGCTTTAGCCATGCGTCACAAGGTGCTGGTATTACTCTAGTGCTCTATGACGTAACAACACTGTATTTTGAGGTTCAAAAAGAAGATGAGGATGACAGCGACAACAAGGGCTACCGTAAACCAGGCATGAGTAAAGAACGGAGATTAGAACCACAGATTATTGTTGGACTATTAGTTGACCAGAATGGCTTCCCGTTGGAGCTTCATAGCTTTGAAGGCAATAAGGCTGAAACTAAAACTATCCTGCCAGTTATTGAAGAATTCAAAAAAAGGCATGGACTGTTAGGTCTTACGGTTGTAGCTGATGCTGGAATGCTGAGCCAGGCTAACCTAGAGGCTCTAGCCCAAGCAGGATACACATATATTGTTGGCTCAAGGATGAATAAGATTCCCTATGACATAGCTGAGTACCAGAAAACCAAGGAGCTTACGGATAACCAGATTATTACCTCCAAAACAGCTATATCGGGTCAACGTATTATCTACCAATACAGAGAAAAGAGAGCAGCCCTAGATAGACGCAACATTGAAAAGCAAATTGAAAAAGCAAGAAAGATAGTTGATGGGACTACTGTTGCTAAAAAAGCTAAGTTTTTATCCGTAACCACGAAACAGAAAACACTTAACCAAGCCCTAATTGACAAGGCTAAAGCATTGGCTGGTATTAAGGGCTATGTAACTAACCTTCCAACCAAGGAAGCTAGCAACAACAAGGTTATAGCTTACTACCATGAACTATGGCATGTTGAGCAATCTTTTCGGATGAGTAAGAGTGATTTAAAAGCTAGACCTATCTTCCACAGGAAGAGAGATGCTATTGAAGCTCATTTAACAGTTGTTATGGCAGCACTAGCTATGCAGAGGGTTATTGAAAAACGTACTAAATTAAGTAAGAAAAAGTTCATCAACACTCTCAAGCCACTACACAGTGGTTTAATTGTTATTAATGGGATAACCTATCCGACTGAACCTGAAATATCTAAAGAAATACAACAAATTATTAAAGCGCTAAAAACCAGGGACTAATTCGGTCAAGTCAGGTACTAGATTTTTATGATATTTAATTTTTTAGAACTATCTAAGTCTATCTTTTAGGTGCTTCGTTTCTTCCTAGATTTTTCTTAGTTTCAGTAAATACCACGGTTTTTCGCAGTTTAGGGCTGTATTTTTTTAGTGATAATTTATCTGGAGTATTTTGGGTGTTTTTAGTAGTATAGTACAAACGTTCGCCACTTTCCTCACTAACTAATCCAATAATTTTTCGCTTTTCGCCTTTTTTAGC
>JAJZWH010000026.1 GCA_021846765.1 bacterium
TTTGAGCTCGATTACGATGATCACGATAAAATTTAGTAAATAAATTAGGCATGATGCTCGGACTAATTCCTACTCCAAAATCTTTAATTGTAGTTTCGACTAAACCGTCTTTTGTCAGATGAGTTTCTATTTTGATTAATTTTGAATCACCACTATATTTAATTGCATTGTCGATTAAATTATTAATCACTTCATAAATACTTAAACGATCAACTCCTACGCTAGGAAGATTTGGTTGAATATTGGTTTCTAGCTTTATCCCTCTAACTTTTGCGCGAAGAGTAATTCCATCAATGGCTGACTGTATAATAGTATCCCATTTTTGCTCATCAAGTTGTAGCTCTAACTGATCATTGTCAACACGAGCTACGTTTAAGATGTTGTTAACGAAAGCTGTTAATTGTTGAGCGGTGGCGCTCATTTTTTGCATAAAATCTTGCATTTCTGGACTCACTTCCTTGCCCATTTCGTCTTCTAAAGCTTCAATATATCCTCTAAGAATAGTTAGAGGTGTTCTGAGCTCATGGACACTTAAAGCGACAAAACTAATAGCTTGATCGTCTTGTGAGTATTGTTTAGTGTGATCAAATAGCACCAACATTGTTTCTTTATGTTCAGGATTATCTCGGTTGTAATAGGCAGCTAAGTCAAAAAGTAGAGTTGGATGATTATCTAAAACATTAAGTTTTACTCTTTCCCAACTGTTTGTAGCAGTTGCCTTGTCTTGCTTAGCTTGTTTTAGCCATACATCAAGAGTGTTTTCGCTAGGGAATGACATATCCATAACCATATAAAAATTTTTGCCAATTATATCGGTTGTTTTGAGACCTATATATTCCCCTGCTATTTTATTGGGAAAGATAATTGTTTCCTCTTGATCAAGAATAAAAAGAGGTAGGGGCAAATTATTGGATACAAAATTAGGATCTGAGGTTGAATTATCTCTTTGTTGGTCGACAGTCGAGCTGAGTTGATAGACTTGCATTGCCAGGTTAGCTACTAATTCTTTGCCGATCTTTAATTTATCAACATTCGGTGATGGAATAGTATCGCCGTTGGGGCTGATATGTAGTATTAACTGCCAAACAGCCTTAATAGGACTAATTAAATGATTGGTAATAATTAAAGTGAAGACTAGGCTTATTATGACTGCTAAAACGAATAAGATCTCTGCGTAGTCTAAATTAGTTAGCTTGGTATAAGAACGAAGCGTGATCCATCCGGCAATGATAAGAGCATTAGAGGCTAGGAAAGCAAGTAAGAGGGTAATAAAAAATTGTCTTTTAGTTCGGTTTAAATAATCCACGTTTACCCTACATTGTATATTATTGATAATTTATTTGATTCTTGGAAGCTAATACGGTTATCCAGGTTTGTCCAGCGTTAAGTTTGAGCGGTTGGTTATTGTCGGTGGTAAAGGTTAAAGGTGCTTGGGCAGAAGCTTTGTTCCATTGGCCGATGGTTACAGTTCCGTCTTGGAAAACATAGGCCTGGCCTTGTCCGATAGTTTGGTAGACCGAATAATATGCATCTGATGTATCCAATGGTCCTTGACTCCAGGGCACAATCATGCCAATGACTACTTTAGGGTCTATTTGTTGGTGGGTATTGGCTCCAATTTGTGGAGCTCCTCCTTCGCTGCGTTCATAACTGTCGGTCTTTTTGTTATAGCTATAGCTGACATTATAAGTTGAATAAGATGGATTAAAGTTGATAGTTGTTGCATTGGGATTAGCCGCTGGGGCATCGGGCTTTCTTGGCCAGCCACTATAATTACTTGAAGTCCACCCCAATTTAGCTTCAAGATTCATTAAATCGCTAAGACTGGTATATACATTATGTGGAGCTGGACGAGAAGATATTCGATGATAATAATTTGGGTAATCTAAGTAATCGAGATTTTTAACACCTAATTCTGGAATCTCGGCTAAAGCTAGGGGGCTACCACCGACATGAGCTAAAGGTGCATCAAATCCTAAGTCCCAATCAAGAAAGTACGGCCGAGCTGATCTAATCGGACCAACGTTACTGGGTAGCTGATTTTGATATAAAGCCATAAAACGGGTTATTCCTCCTTCGGTTAATGCTTCAAAGATCACTCCTGCTTGGCTGAGACCTGCTTGAGGTCTAGCATATGGTGTATTTTCGATCATCACAGCAGTTATTGGCCGTTGATTGACGCTAGGGGCAACTGCTAGGCCGGTTAGCGTAGAAGGTACTGTCTTGGGGGCAAGTACAGGTTTTTTAGTTGGTTGTTTTAATGCAATTACGGGTTTTGTTGAATGATGACTAGTTCTAGTCAAAGACCAAGCAACTAGTCCTAGGGCAATAATGAATACTGCAATTAAACCACTTACTAGCAATTGTTTTTTAGTTGGTGGCCAATATTTTTTTTTAGTTTTTTGAATAGGATGAGTATAGATCAATGGATTATTAGTAGGGCTTGACTGTTCAGTCTGGTTCAGAGCGTCATGACTAGCAATTTCTTCGGGAGTCTGAAAATTTGAAATATCTATTTTTGGCTGACGAATTTTGGTTGCCGAGCGATTTGCTCGTATGTCGTTTTGCATAAGCTTTATTTTAACATGGGTAACCTTGATTTGATTTATAAGTTGTTGATTTGTTGTTCTAATCTGCTAAGAGTTCTATCTTTACCGATTACAGCTAAACTTTCGGCTAAAGGTGGACTTGATGGTGCTTGAGTACTGGCGATGCGAATCAGACTAAATAGAATTGCTGGTGGCTGATTAGTCTCTATCAATAATTGGTTTAAGCTATCTGTTAGGCTAGTAAGACTAAAATCACATTCGCTTAGTTTAGTGGTGGCTATGATTAGGAGCTGTTTTAATTGATCGTTTCCTAGCTCTTTTAATTTTTTGTTATTGTTAATTAAATCTGGGTTAATTGGTAAATCAACAAAAAAGAAACGCGTTAATTCCGCTAGTTCTTTTAAGTATTTTAATCGTTCTTGTACTAATTCTAGAACTTTATTTTTGTATGATTGATCATATTTGTCGGCTTCTTTAGGCCAAAATCTATCAGATTGAATAGCTAGTTGGTCAATCGACAGATTGCGAATATGCATTCCGTTCATCCAAAGTAATCTTTGTTCATCGAATCTTGCCCCACTTTTTTGAACTCGATTTAAACCAAAAGCTTTAATTAATTCGTTTTTGGAATATATTTCTTGAACGCTGCCATCGTTCCATCCAAGACAGGCAATAAAATTTATTAAAGCCGATTGTAAATAGCCATCATTTATATATTCTAATAAATCTTTAGCTCCATCTCTTTTACTTAATTTTTTATTACCTGCTGAATTAAGGACTGGAGGAGGTGTGGCTAAATATGGTCGTTCAATTGATAATGCTTCATAAAGATTTAAAAAGTTAGGCACTGAAGCGATAAATTCATGCCCCCTAAGAACATGAGTTATTTTCATTTCATAATCATCAACAATGTGAGCAAAGTTGTATGTTGGGAAACCATCGGATTTTATTAATACAAAATCATCAATTGCTTCTTGACCGGCGGATAAGTCGCCCATTACTTCATCGTGCCAGTGATAATCTTTGGGTTCAGACTTAAATCTTAATGGTTTTGTTTTATCCCAGGCAGATAATGTTTGTGGTCGATAATTTCTAAACAGAAAAGGTTTATGTTGTTTGATAGATTGTTGTCTAAGATCATTTATTTCTTCTGGAGTAAAAGTATCACTATAGGCCCTACCCTTATTAATTAAGACTTCTGCCCAACGATGATATATATTTAATCTTTGGCTTTGGATATAGGGTCCATATTTTCCTGGAACATCTGGACCTTCGTCATAATCTAATCCAAGAATTTTTAAACAGTTAATGATATGCTCAATACTGCCGGCCACTTCTCTCTTTTGATCGGTGTCTTCTATGCGCAGGATAAATTGTCCATTTTCATGTTTAGCTAAAAGCCAAGCAAAAAGAGCCGTACGAATATTACCTACATGGATAAAACCAGTAGGGCTAGGAGCAAATCTGGTGCGAACTTTATTACTCATAATTTAAATAGTTAATAATAAAATAGTCCTTGGGGCAACTAAACAGTAGTAGCAAGTTTAATTATTTGGTTAGTACTAAGGCTGCTGTTTCCTTGGACTTGATACCAGATACCATTAGATACCCAAGCAGCTTGATCCTTGCCATACAAATATATTGATTTGCCATCTACTGTAATTTTTTGGTAATTATGACCTTCAGTTGGTATCACTACACTGCTAACAAGGGTTGCGCTGTCCCAATTTGATGAATGTTCAGTTAGGGTAAAATGACGTTTGTCAATATTACTATTATATGCAAATTGTACAGTTCCTGGTTGATAACCTACGCTTGCTAGGGAAAAACCTGATGGTTTATAACCAGGTAGATGGACTGCAAATCCAGCTTTAATACTGGCTACTTTAGCCATTAAATTTGGAATGTTTTGATACACTCCAAACCCTAGAAGAGATAAGCCCATAACTACTACGGCCGTATAGGCTAATGCCTTACCCTTAAACAAGTGCTTAGGATGTAATCGTTTAAGTTCTTTTCTAGTTAGAGGTGGTTGCTCGTGAGTCTTAGCTTTAGCTATGGCTAAATCATATAAATCCTTTTTAGCTGGTTCGACTGGTCGGATAGGTTGTTGATTAAAAATAGTACTGGGTCTTGGAGCAGTCTTGACCGCCGCCCCATATCGGTCTATTTGAGGACTTTTAGCGTATGTTCGAGCTCTAGTAGCTGTTCTTGGGTTAATGTTGCCGACAAAAGTTGGCGGAACGATCTTTGGACTGTTAGTGATTTGGTTAATTGGGTTATTTATTTTAGTGATTAGTCTAGTGCTTTTAGTAGGCTTAGTTACCGCTTGTCGCATTAGAGTTTGCGAAGGGGTTGGTTTCTTTTCTAGGTTATGAATATGATGTACAGTTTGAGTTTTGGGTTGATTATTGTTTTTTGTAGTTAAATGTTGTGAATAATTATTTTGTACGGGTTTTCTTATTACTCCGTCAATTGTATTGATTGGACTTCCAGAGATTGCGTTATATCTCTGGCCATTCAGTTGAATTGTTGTCCGATTTTTTTTATCCACTGTTTTTATCACCTTATTGTTAACATAACCATAACATTTAGTTGTTATTATCTTAATACTACTTGTACTTAGCTGCAAGTGTCCTTAGAATATAAACTGAGATTTTAAAGTTTTTTTCAACAATTAAGCCTAGATTAGGTTTGATTATTTATATAATAAGATTATGGATTACCTTGACCCCAAAAAGCAGAAGAGATATAAGTTATTTCTTTGGCTGGGTTATGGATTAGTGAGTATTGCTATTGCTATAGGTTGCGTGATTTTACTATGGGAGGCTTATGGCTATAGTTTTAGTTTCAGTAATGGTCAAGTCATTCAAGATGGGATGATATTCTTATCCAGTCAACCCAATCCGGCATCGATTTATATTAATGGAAAATTGAATTCGGCCACCACCAATACTAGATTGACGATACCTGCGGGAATGTATACTTTTACAATTGCTTCAGCAGGCTATAGGTCTTGGACACATGTTATACCAATTATAGGAGGCCAGGTTGTTCACTATGATTATCCTTTGCTTTTCCCTGTTAATTTAACTTCTACTAAAATAGCTCAATTTCCGACTGCTCCAGGAGTAGCTACCCAAAGCCCTTCTCAACAATATTTAGTAATTTCTTCACCAACTAATTTTGATAGTTTCTTAATGTATGATTTAACGAATCCGACTGCTCCGCCTACAGTATTAAATCTACCTTCTTCAATAGTTACTTCTGCTCAAGGAACCCAATCATGGAGGGTAGTCGGTTGGGCAAACGATAATCAGTACTTACTTCTAGATCATCTATATAATAATGGGTCTCAAGAGTTCATTGAATTAAATACTCAGAATCCTGGACAATCGATTAATATTAACAAAACTTTTAATGTTAATCCTACTAACGTAACCTTGAATAATTTACAGTACAATCAATTCTATTTTTATGATGCATCAACTAAGGTACTTTCTGAGGCGACCTTAGGCAGTTCAACGGTTACCACAGTAGAGCCTGGGGTTCTTGCTTATAAGAGCTATCTATCGAACATTATAGTTTATGCCACTACGACTGGGGCACCTAAAGGTCAGGTGGCTATTGAATTAGATAACGGAACGCAAGATTATTTTGTTCGAGATATGCCGATTTCTCAGACCTATTTACTAAATATGGCTAATTATAGTGGTAATGATTATTTAGTAGTTGGGGCCAGTTCGGATAATTTAGTTTATCTCTACGAAAATCCATTGAATCAAGCTACATTAACAACCGGTGCTCCTATAGAACCTTTTAGAGCAATCAGAATCAATGCCCCTAATTATGATTCTTTTGCCCCAACCGCTCAATTTATTATGGTCGAAAATGGTACTTCATTCGTTGTCTATGATTTTTATGATCAAGCTGTGCATACCTATACTACTACTCAGCCTTTAGAAGCTCCTCAAACCCATGCTGTCTGGATGGACGGAGATCGAATTATCTATGTTAGCAATGGCGCGCTAACAGTAGCTGATTTTGATAATACAAATAGGCAGACATTAACTAATGCTTTGCCTAACTATCAGCCTTTCTTTGCGCCTAATTATCATTCATATTTTACTCTTACGTTAAGCAAAAAAGGACAAATTGACTTAGAGCAAACATCTCTTATTGCAAGCTAGTTAATTAGTTTTAAATTCCTTTTTATACCAGTGCCAGATATACCAAATAACAATTAATACTAGTAAGCCTATTAAAACCTTACCGTAAGTATTAGATATAAATCGAGACCATAGAGACGGACCGTTGCCGGGCAGTCTAGTGACAGCGCTGGTTGTACTAACTGTAGGAGTTGCTGCGCTGTTGGTGTCTGGGTTGGGACTGATTTGATTGCCAACTACTACTAAACGATTAAGGCTAGTACCTGGAGGGTCGCAGGTTATTAATGTTGCTGTATCTGGATGGCCGGCTATTGGATTAAGTACGCTTACATCGCTAGGGTTAACTATATGGGTCGAGAAAACCTTATAGGCGTAAACAGTATCGTGATAAGTTAAATAAAAGACGTCTCCAGGTACTAAATCGTGTAATAAAACAAAAGCAAATTTATATTTCCCAGGGTTAAAAATATTATTAGAAGAATGCCCAAAAAAAGAAGCGTTACCAACTTGACCAGGAAAGGCAGTTGTTGGGTAATGGACTACTCCACCTTCGAGGTCGTTTTCGATTAAGTTTTCACTCGTCGATGTAGCGGTATAATTAACTGGTATCTCAACATTAATTTTGGGGATAATTACTTGAGGCGTTGGACTAGGTGCAATTGTAGAGTTGCTCAATATTATAGGTGTAGCAGTATCGTGGCGGCTGGGTTGGATAAAAGGAGCAATTAATATTTGGTTAAAAAACCCAAACAGTAAGATAAAAACTACTATTACTCCCATGCTTAAACCAAATAAAGCTGATTGTAAATGATGTTTTAGGGTTAATTTAGGAGGGGCCTGGGCTTTGTTGCGGATATTTCTGCGAATAGTTGTTGAGCTTTGTTTCTGGCTACGAGGTTTAGCTATAGCTCGTTGGTTGACGTGTTGAGTTAATTTTAGAGCTTGTTCATTTTGAGATACGGATTGAGTTAATGAACTGTGTTTATGGGCATTTTTATTGCTATCATAAAATTCTTGCCATACTTGTTTTTTATCAGCATCACTCAAGTTTTGATAATAGTTATGCCATTCTGTCTGGATTTGCACCAAATCTTTGTTCGAAGTAGTTAGTTCATACATGAATTGCTGATGTTTACTGCGATGGATTGAAGCTTCTGCTTCCATTTCTTCTTTTAGGGCGTCTGGTTCTTGAGCGTAAAGTCTATTTACTTTATCGCGTATAAAATTTACAGCTAAGTTTTGAGGTACATTAATAATATTCCCTGGTTGTTGATCAGGTTTAATATTATTTGGTTCACTACTATCTAGATTATTGTTGGCCATAATTTATATAAACTACAAACTAAATACTTATCTAAAATATAAGTATAGTACAATTAAACTTTGAAGTGTTCCTTAAAGTTAATAAAGCCGGAATGGCGGAATTGGTATACGCGCACGACTCAAAATCGTGTTCCTTTTTGGAATGAGGGTTCGATTCCCTCTTCCGGCACCATCTGAGATTTTAGAGCATAGTCTAAGCCGTTATCATTTGTGACCAATCTGTAAATTGATGATATTTTGAGGATGTAAACTATTTCACCTTTTTTTATGTAGATTCCGCACAGGAACAGTAGTTCTAAGCAAAGCTTTTGATTTTCTGGTGTAGATTCCCGCCACTTTGTCTTCAGGTCATTGATATAGCTAGCTGCGAATTGCATAAACTCTAACTGGTCTGCTCGTGAGTGCTCTTGTAGCTTAGTGGTTTTCGATTCAACTGATTTTATTTCAGCTTCCTTATCGTCGATACGAGCTTCAATATGCTGAGCAAATCGTTTGTTAGTGGCTAAACTATCAATGAGTGGTCCTAATTTATCTTTAAGGGCTACAATTTGATTTTATAGTCTAAATAAAATGCGTAGAATCAACGATACTGTCTTTCTGTGTCAAGCGCAGGAATGTGAGTTAGAACTGAGCTATGGAGCTTAAATGCGAAGTAATAATGCTAGTGAATATAGTTTTTCTAGATAAGACTCCCTATGCCATTAGTTAGTTTACCCTAAAACCTAAATAATGGGGTAATTTCTAATATACGAGGTATAATGTTTATGCTAAAGTTAGTTTACTATAAAGGATAAGAGTACATGAAAAAGTTAAAAGTTGATAATTTAGGATTCAGTGCTATTGAAGCGATTCTAGTAATAGTTATTGTAGTGTTAATTGGTACTGTAGGTTGGTTAGTTTACAAAAACCATAATAAGACCACTAAAGCAGCAATAACTACTATGTCATCTTCACGACCAACTACTGCAACATCAACCAAAACAACCATGACTACTCCAGCAACTACTTTTACAAGTGGACCACAAAGAGGTTGGGAGACTTACACTAATAATACTGTAGGGTTTTCAATATCTTACCCCAATTTTATATATGCTGATAACGGGTGTGCTAGTTCGAGTACGATAAGTAGTGGTATTGTACCGTCAACATTCATACAAGACGGTGTTAATTTTTATATAGCAGCTAAAAACTCATACAGATTTACTCTAACACAGGGAGCAAATCAAACATATAATTCTAGTGATTGTACGGAAGTTCCAACTACTGCAACTACTATCCAAGCAGACAATAATTCGATAAGTAATAATGCTCAGTACAGCTACTCAGTTGAGAACTTACATTTTGTAGCAGAAAAAGTAACTAGTAGGAGTGATATACAAACAGTTCTACAGAACTATTGGAACGATAACACCATTACCATAAGTGGATGGAAGAATAACTCATCTGGTAATTATGAAGTGCCAACTGCTATAAATTGCTCACAGTCAGAAGAAAGTAACCAAAATTGTGGTCCTCAAGGTTCTAACTATGATTTACGTTACTATCCAACGCAAAAAGTTATGTTTTACTACGTTTACGGACAAGCAGCGCATATTATTCTAACGCACAACACCGTAGCAGACTCACAAATAATAAATAGTTTTACCGTACTAAATAATACTTAATAATACCTAGCTTAAATAATTCAAGCTAACTAATATTTATTTAAGGTTTTGATTTTCCTCTATCAGTATTTTTCAGATTGTCATGATGTCGTGATAACGTAACATTTTACCGTCGGCGGGAACAATTAATACTCATTTTATGTATGGTGTTATAAAGGTCTCTACTAACCTAATTATATCTATTGGTGCTAATACCTAGTTTGTTTCTACTGAACTCACAACCGAATGCTGATTACCGACTATTCAATTCATCTATAATTCAATGTAAACTTTTTTCGTCCACTGGCACCAAAATTCATTAGTTTTTTAATCTTATTTTTTCTATCAATATATTTATCCTTGCAAGCGTAAGCGTTAAGGTATAAATTAATAATTATTGACTAAAAGTTAAAGATATCTTTAACTGCTTAAGAGATTTAAGGTGAGAAAGCCTAGTCCAAACAAAAAAGCCAGAATAAATCAACGATCTTTTGAATATAAAAGGGCAAATGAACGTGGCGTATTTGCAGTTAGACGGCTATTATCTCCTCAGAGCTATGATAGTATCCGACAAACTACTGATCTGCTGAATAATGAATTAAAAAATATAGGCCGAACTTTTGAAGTAGAAACTATAGGTGTGACAATTGTTGGTTTTTCTCGTTTTTTTCGCAAGCATATGTTAAATGGGCCCGCCACTTCACTAATAACAGAAAATATTGCTTCGGCTAAATACCCTATAGAAGTTGTTTTAGGTAGATTAGGCGTTTATGGACCTGATTCAAGAGCCAAGTTAGCTGTTTCAATAGAAAGCCCCGAATTAGTTCATGAGGAACTGGCGTATCGAAAAGCTTATGAGGATAGGGGCTATTCTCTAAATAATCGTTGGACATACCAACCTCATTGTAGTTTGGCTTTAATAGCTTCAGATTATGTTGAGCATTTTAATGATCCGAGAAGCATATCTAGACTAAATAAACTAACTGGATTAGGTAAAATGATTGAACAATCGATAGTTTTAGAGCCAGTGAGGGTTAATACTTAGTTATTGAGCAAATAATATATACCACAAGTCATTGCAGCAAAAGCTTTATCTGGTTGTTGTAGACGCCAGACCGTAGATGCAGTAGCAACTTCCAGTAGATGGACATTGTTTTTGTTAATAGTTGAATAAACTTGCCCGTCATAGGTTAGTATTATTTGATCTAGATGAGTGGTAACTATGGTTAATGGATAACCAGAACTTAGAGAGTGCATTAAATCGGCAATTTGATAAAGATTCATTGTTGATTTTAAAGCTGTTGGGTAGCGTATTGCCGTTAGTAAATGTTGCAATTGATTGAACTCAAGCGCCAAAGTTAATGGTTGATCGTTGAATAGCCCCAATGGGTTGTTTATTAGAAAATCTAGGCTGTCGCCCATTAGAGTAAGTGGTTTTTTATTTTGACTGATAAATTGTTCTAACAATATAGATATTTCACTGTTGTGGCTTAAATCGCCACTAATAATTGTATTATCTGACCATGAGGCTAAATCGATCCATTCGGCTAGGCTTTTTAAGCTAAAACTACCGCTTTTATTAGCTGGGCCAAATTCACATTCTGGCCAGATTGGGCTAATTGTTTTTGCTAAACTGTTCGGTAAAAGTATTCTAATTGCTCCAACTCCAGCTTTAGTTGCAGCGTTATAGACGTTTGATGCGGAAGTAAATTTATGTAAATTGCCTCCGACAATAGCTAATTTACCGGCCATTGATTTATGTTCAGGTTGACTCCAGAGAATATCCGGATAAAGAGGCTGATCGTTAATCTGTTGATGCCAAAATATATTGTCCATCTTTATGGATTAGTCGATAGACGACGTTTTTCCTTTCGATAATTATATTCCATTTGTTATTTAAGGCATGATCATATAATTCTTTTGAAGGATTAAAAGCTATTGCTCGGTAACTA
>JAJZWH010000027.1 GCA_021846765.1 bacterium
CTACTTCTAGCTCAACTGGCAGTACGCCACATTATTATCCATCCAGCTCTTCAGCTACAACCAGCAGCACTCCGAGTCCACAAGCTACATCACCAACTAAAGTTCTTCCTAAGACCACTGTTCCTAAGAATACTCAAGTTGCATATATTAATACTACTAAAGTAATTATACTAGTCGAGAATCAGAAAAATAATCAGTATATTAATTTAGCTAGTGTGTCGATTTCAGGATATAAATCAGAATTGACCAATAAACAAGGTCAAGCTGTATTTAATAAAGTATCTATAGGTATGCACAATATCTCTGTCAGTTATCCTGGTATAAAGACATTAACAAAAGCGTATAAAATTATGCCTAACTCCTCAGCTCAGAAAATTATAATTAGCCTTAATTTAGCGTCAAATAATCAAATTAAGTTAGCTGCCTATATAGTATCCTTAGTAGTAGCTCTATCAATAATAGGAGCGATCATTATCCATTATCTTAAAAATCTTAGAACGACCAATAAAAAGGCTAGTTCATTAAATGTAGATGAACAACAAACAATCAAAACAGCACCACAGTCAATAATTAATAATAATTCCCAACAAACACAACTAGCAAGTTATCAGCCACAAATAATTAGGCCGACTAATTTAGAAGAAGTAGAAAATTCTCAAAACTTATCTACAAATAATAGTTTTTCTTCCACTTTAGAGCCTGTAAGTAAGTTTAATAACGAGGAAAAACAGTCAACAGTTCCCAAAAACTATCAAACTAACAATAACAATATGATTATTTCAAAGCCCAAGGTATATGTAACTAATCAGCCCCAAGCTATAATTTCTAATAATTCAATTAATACTCATGAGAATAACAATATTAATCATGACGAACCTAGAATAACACCTTAATATAATATTCTAAAAAAATATATAGAGTTATCTCTTTAATTATTGAAGGTTTTAAGATTATTTTAATAATATATTTAGTAATATATAAGGACTGTTAATTATCTGTACTATTAAGATATAAATTAACGAATAGACAAAGCACTAATTAAATATGTATTTTTTATAAATTATGAACTTAAAAAAAATTTTAAATAATGATTTAATAATTTCTTTAATTGTGGTTGTGGTGGTGGTATGCGTGGCTATTATTTTTGCCTCTTTTAACAATCAAGTAATACCGTTGTTTCCTAATGCGCATTTTCATTATTTACCTAGAACAAGTAATAGTTTAAGTTTTTTGTCTAATTGGGATGGACCCAACTATCTAAATATCGTTAATCATGGCTATAATTCAGTAAAAATGGCTAACTTTTTCCCATTGTACCCATTAGTGGTATATGTAGTAAAACAAGTGCTTGGTTCTGCCTTAAATAGTGCTTTAATAGTCTCTTGGTTAAGTTTAGTGGGAGCTGTATATTTTTATCTTAAAGTAATTGAGAAAATATTTAATAACACTAAAATAGAAAATAAATTTAAAGCTATCAGTTTTTTTATACTATTTCCTAGTGGAGTATTTTTAATTGCAACCTATACCGAACCCTTGTTCTCCTTATTTCTATTTTCAGCAATATATTTTGCTCTTAATAAAAAATATTTAATGTCTGGTCTATTGACTATGCTGGCAACAGCCACTCATATTACTGGTTTATTTTTAATCATTTTAGTATTTTTTATTTTATTAGAACAAAAGGTTAATTTGCTTAAAGCATTAATAGCTGCCGTTATCGGTGGACTGGGAATTGCTAGCTATATGGTATTTTTACAAACCAAGTATCATAATTTCTTGGAATTTATAAAAACCCAACATCAAATTCACGGATGGCTATACTATAGTTTCTCTAATTTATTACACTCAATGGATTTTTTTAATGTAGTTTTTGTAGTCTTATTGATAGTAACAATTTATTATTGGTGGAGTAGACGAAAAAGTTTTGCAATTTATTCATTTTTATTTTTATTAATTCCTACTCTTGGAGGACAATTTGGGGGTTTTAATAGATATGTTTTAATAGCTTTTCCGTTGCAATTTATGGCTTATGATTTTTTTAAAGAACACTCTAAATATTATCCTTATATAATGGCTTTAATGGGAATTTGTTGGACTTTATTCTTATTAGAGTATGCCGGTGGATATATAGGGGGATAATAGTACCCAACTTTTGTTAAGATTTGAATTGAGTATTAAATAGTTCAGAATATAGACCATTTTTTTCAATTAACTGCTTAAATAACCTGAGGTAATTTTATAGATACTTTTAATAGTACCTGGAGCAATCTTATGCTCGGTTATATTGATTTAGCTTTTAATAAAAAACTTCAATGATCCTCGCAGGCCATTTCCTGAGTACATCTTAATAATAAGTATATCAATTAACTAGGCGCTATTACAGGTTACGCTCATAAGTACGCTGACGTCCGAAAGGTTGGGAATATTAACATTACCTGTACAAGAATATATTGGAGTATTGGCTAAATCGGGCAGTGAGCAGGTATAGTTTAGGGAATTATTTGCTGCTGACATATTACCATTACAAACTAATTGATCGTTATATGAATAATTAGTTGTCTTATAGCAATTAAGACTAACGCTATAATAAAAAGTATTGCCATCACAAGATAGTACTGGTTTACTAGAGTAGGAGTCATTACAATTGAAGCCAGATATCACATAATAGCTAGTTAAGGGCACTAGTGAAATATTATTAGCACAAGTGAGAGGTGGTTTTGGCCAGGATGTGTTATTAGAGTTAATATCTTTTACCGATATACTATTTGATTGGGTTTTTGTAGCTATTACAGTCTTCTTGATTTTAGTAGACATATTTACGCTACTAAGATAGAATCCTCCAACAATAACTGCTAAACAAATCGCTATCATTATAATTATTTTTCTTAAATTGTATTTCTTTTCCTGCTTCATCGTTAATTTAATTATATTTTACTCTTGATGGTAGAGTTTTAGTAAATAGTAATTAATGAAACTGTAATTTATTCATATCGAAGAGCTTCGATTGGATCTTTTTTACTGGCGCGAATAGCTGGTAAGGTTCCGGCTAGAAAGGCAATTAGCATAATTCCTATAACTACTGCAAGAATAGTGCTAAGCGGAAAGGTTAATAGGGATAATCCTTTAAAATCTTTCAAAAATCCGTGAGAACCTATAGTATTAACGACTTTACCGATCAAAGCGGCAAAGGCTACTCCAAGTATACTGCCCCAAAAACCAATCATTACTGCTTCTATGCTAAATAAAGTAAAAATTTTTCTTGGACTCATTCCTAAAGCTTTCATCAATCCGATTTCTTTTGTTCTTTCTTGTACTGACATTAGTAGAGTATTAATAATGCCAAATGAGGCTGCTAATAGAGCAATGACTCCAAACATATCAAGCACTATTATTATGACGTTTAGGGCTGTAAATATTGTATTTTCCTGATCTTTGATTGTCTGACCAGTAAAACCTTTGTTTTTTAATTCTGTTGTTAGTTGGTTAATTTGTGTATTTGTTAGATTGGCCGGGAAAGTAGCTTCTACTGTCGTAAACGAATCTGATATAGCAGGCGGTAGGCCAACACTTTGAACTTGGTAAATTTGATTGGCTAAAGCACTATTGGCAAAGGCTCCAAGTCCACCAATTAATGCATTTTGTTCAACTCCTGTGACAGTAGCTTTGATTGTCGACTGTTTCCCTAGGGCATTATTTATGCCAATAGTAATTTGTTGTCCTAGTATTGATTGATTATTGCTATAACCTAAGGCACTTACATAAGTTGCTGGAATTATCATTTGATTTTGATTACTTTGATTATTAACTCCTAGGCCAGCTAATAAAGCAGCAGTAGTTGACCCGTACTGTTCTTGGATTGAGAGTTGGTATTTACCAGATCTTCCCATCATATATGCTGGGGATAACGGGTGAACTGGTATTGCGCTAGTAATATTAGGTATCGATTTAATAGTTTGAATATCGGTATTATTCATTAATAGTTGTTTCTTGCCTCTTGGGCCATTACCTGCTGAAATTGCCACTTGTTGTTTTGGATTATATGGTGCTGGACCTGTATTTCCAGAACCAGGCCCATATTTAGTTGTGTTGGTTAGCTGGATTTGTAGAACGTTAGTGGCTCCCAGATCACCTATTTGTTTATTCAAGTAACTCTTAATGCCGGTACCGATACCGTTAGTTAATGTAATGGTCATAGCGCCAATAAAAATAGCAATAATGGTCAGTAGAGTTCTTACCTTGCTTTTAAATAAGCTAGAACTAGCTGTGCTTATTAAATCTGTAAAATTCATTATTTACTACTTTCATTAGTTAATTTTCCATCAACGATGTGTATTTCTCTGTCGCAACGATTTGCAATCTCTATATCATGGGTGACTAAAATCAGAGTTATGCCTTGTTCTTTATTCAATCGGAACAGTAAATCTTCAACAGCTTTTCCTGTTTGGCTGTCTAAGTTGCCGGTAGGTTCGTCTGCAAATATTATACTTGGTTGATTAATTAAAGCTCTTGCAATACAAACTCTTTGCTTTTGGCCGCCACTTAATTCCACTGCTTTGCTCTTTGCTTTATTGGTTAACTCTACTTGTTCTAGCGATTGCATTCCCAGAATATTCCTTTTTTTTCTACTAATGCCAGCTATTTTAAGGGGTAGTATAACATTGTTAAGTACAGTATCGTTGCCGTTAAGAAAAAATTGCTGAAAGACAAAACCAAATTTTTTATTCCTCATAACATCTAAACTTCGACTATTAAAACTTGAGGCATTAGCACCTTCAATGATTACCGAGCCTTGAGTTGGTTGGTCTAGTAAAGCCAATACGTGCATTAAGGTACTTTTACCAGATCCACTTTTACCAACTATAGCTACCGATTCACCTTTTTTAATTACTAGATTGATATTATCTAGTGCTGTAAACTCTGATTCGCCTTTACCGTATTTTTTAGTTACTTGTCTTGATTCTATGACACTTTGATCGTTCATTTGTTTGCTCCGTTATTGTTGACTTTTTATTGCTCGACTTATAATGACCGATCTGCTTTTTAATTGTAGTTTATCTATTCTATTAATTGTGATGTTTTTGTTAATGATATCGGATTTTTACTTACCTACAATCGATCGCATTTTATATAATTGTTTTATATTTACATTAATTTTATAGACTTACCTAGATACAGTCAAAATAAAAGCCCTATAATTTAAGTAAAAACTCAGTATTGATTTTAGCTATCAGATTTAGAGTATCCTTTATCTTTTAATGCGTTTACTACTTGATCGATAATTATAGATATTGACGATCGATCTATATAACCATCACACATTCTCAGAATATTTTGTTCGAAATAACTTTTTTCTGGTGTTTTTGGGCCTATTTTCATATCCAATATATCATTAGTACAGTGCAGTATGATTGAATTTGCCAAATCATTTAAATTATCATGTTCGCCAAATAAATATCTTAAACTTTCTATTAACTCTGTTTGGACTATAGTTCGTATATGATAATTGGTTTGCTTAATTTCGATATCTTTTAAGGCATGTTCAATCTCTTCTACTGCAGCCAAATCGGTTTCTAATTTAGACCAAGTTATGAGATTTTCATCTTGAGTTAAGTCATGTAAAACTAATAGCCATTTTTTCAGTTCTGTTTGAGGAACCTGAAGATAAATCAGACTGGCTACAGCCTCTGCGGTATTTTCAGTAGAAAAATCATTACTGGTATCTCTTTCAATGACCCAATTAATAGCTAAATAAAAAGCTAAAAAGTAATTATTTTCTTCTATTGATTCATCATTATTGTTTGCGAAAGGAAGTTGATTGAACTCTTCTATAGTAATTTCCCGAGTTATGCCTTGCGGTAATTGAATACCTCGGTTTGCACAAGATTCAATCATTAAATCTAAAACTTTTTTTTCTTGTTCTAAGTATTGGTCATAAATTTGCTCATAATTGGCAAAATTTTCGGTACTGGACTTGAGAATTTCATTTAACTGCTCGTAATTTATTTCTCCCATAAGAAAAACTATATACTAATAGGGTAATATTACAAATATACTAAGTTGGCATTTTGTCTATTAAGTCGTAAGGATACACTAATATAAATTGATTTTGATACCTAATAGTCTTTTTAGGTTTTCCGAATTGATCTATAACTTGTTGATATGTGCAGGAAACAGGTGTTGTTAGCGATGGGTTAATTAAATAAAAACTATTATTAACTTTTTGTTGAAAATTATTTTTAGTATCTAGCAGATAATCTGGTTTAGATATGCCTTGAACGCAAGCTATCGGCATGATGCTAATTGATCCATTCGATAAATAATTATTTATATTACTATTCCAATAATTGGCATAACCCTTTATTAAGTGATTCTTTTTGATAAGGTTTATAAGTTTAATGTTCGATTGGTTAGGCGGATTGTTTATAGCTGCTGAATTTAAATTTTCGGTCGTATAAAAACTAAACAATAGGTTAATAATGATTGCCATTAACATTAATATAGCAATATAAATTTGCCCTTTTTTTACTTTGGATATACCAATAGACAACAAAACAATATAGCTGAAAACAATGATTATTAAGTATCTATAGGAATTCATGGTACCACCATCAACTAACATATAAGCGATAAAATCAAATATTCCAACTATGCTAAAAAGAGATATGAGTAGAGTTTTTGGTTGGATAGTTGTTTTATTATAGTTAATTATTTTTTTAGGGTATTTATAATACAAAAATACATAAATAAAAATTAATGGAATAATGCTAATTAACAGAAAATTTAAAAATATACTGAAATTGAATAATAAAGAAGTTGATGGCTTGATGGCATAAGCTCCGAATATGTACAGTAAACTTTTGACTGCATTGTCAAAATTAATAATTAAACTTTTTAATGATATAGGTACTACTAATAAAGGGCCAGGGCTAATTAGACCGATTCTAGCAACTAGTGCTCGGAGAAGTGTAGATATGAAAATACTAGTTAAAATAGTCAACAGAGCTATAGCTATTATTTTTTTATCTATTCGTTTTAAAAATAATAAGACCAAATAAGTGGCCAATATCGGTGTTAAACCAAAATATAAAAAATAATTGTCGCTATATACTAGCAAGCCAGATAATAGCATCACTAGTATAGAAATGACTATATTTAATCTAGATTTGAGTGGATTAATCTCGTGATAATATAATTTCAGTCCCAAGACATAGAAAACAAACATTAATCCTATTTCAGGTATTCTCCAGTTAGGATTTAACATTAAAGAATTAAAATAATTACCAAAACTAGCCAACCAAATAAAGGGCAACAGTATGTAGAAATTAATTTTAATCTTGCATCTTTTTAAAATATAAATAGCGCTAAAGTAAAAAAATCCAAAATTTAAATAAGTCAATATTAGTGATTCTATGAATAAAGTCGATCTTGAATTGCCAAGTAGAGTATTGATTACATATATGAATGGGGCATTAATGATAAAATTATCTTTAGAGCCCATGAAAGCTATTTGCTTACTAAATGGCTGCCAATTAGATAATATGACTTGCCATGAGGTATCATCACTATTAAAAGGACGTATTTTTTGTGTCAAAAACAAACTAATCGTTATTAGCAAGACTGAAAATAAAAATGTTAATAGTATTAATTTTTGTCTATTAGAGGTATTAACTTCTTCTTTTAAAGTCATGGTTTCTTAAGCTAAATTAATAATATTAACTGAGTTTTTACTATAATTATTTTAAAAAGCGATTAATTATAGGATAAAAAGACTAAAAATTTACTATAATAAAAACTAAATTATGGATAAATTTAGGTATTACCTTATAATTAGCCAGCTATCAATTTTCATATTGTTGAGTATTTGCAGTTTAATGATTCCTAGTGTTGCTAGGAGTAATGGTGGAGTTAGTAATTTTGGTAATTATTCTTCAACCGTTGGATTGTATTCATTAGGCTTTAGTCTTTGTGTTTTATTTTTATGGTTGGCTGCAGATAATATTTTAAGCAAAGATCTAAAGTTTAAAAAAATAGCATATGTTATTTTTTTAATTGGTTTGTTATATTTATTGGTTCTTTTGAGTACCTTTCCTAGACATTTAAGTTTTGCTTATTCTATGGCTCATGATTATTTGGGAGTTGCCTTATATGTTATAGAATTCTTTATGTCTTTATGGTTGATAATTAAAAAACATACTAGTATTGGTATGTTAATTTTTAGTATAGAAATAATGGGTATGTTGATTGGCTTATTGGCTATTCTTAAGTTTGTGCATTTCCTATATGTTGGTCAAATAATTGGATCAATTGGTTTTGGATTGTTAATAATTATTTATTTACCTAATGTTTTAATTAATTTGTTACTTAAAAAAACCAGATTATTAAAGAAATAATTCCGTAGATATTATCTTGATTAATTTTTAGATTATAGCCATCTTTATCAAAAACAGCACTTAATGCATAAAGAGGGCTAGTGCCTATGTCTCCAAAAACATCACCTAAAGCACCGATTGTCAGAATAAAAATACCTTTTTTATGTTTTTGATTGTTTAATAGTATAGTTTATTCATTCCATTAATGCTTAATCGACATTATTGACTACTACTATTGTTGATAAGCTAAATTTTAATAAATTTGATTAGTTAGTTTGGGATGTCTTTAAAAATCAATAGTGAAATGATAGTTAAGCCCTTTTACGGTAAGTTATTACCGATAAAGGTATAAATATTATTAATAGACCTGCTATCCATAGAAGTAGTTTCCAGATAGCACCATCCATGGGAGTCCCTAAAGCAAAATGTCTAGCTGTATTAACCGCAAAAGTTATGGGTTGATTATTAGCAAAGTGCTGTAGCCAACTGGGCATTGTCGATACTGGAACAAAAGCTGCACTAGCAAAAACTAATGGAAAAATAAATACAAAAGAAGACAGTTGAGCCGTTTCTGCATCTTTAGCCTTCATTCCGGTGTAAGCTGAAATCCATGAAAAAGTAAAGCCAAACAAAATGACTATGGCGATCATAATTAGTGCGTTTAGCCATCCATCAGAAAAACGAAAACCCAAAATATAGCCATAAACTAGCATAATTACTATAACTATTATATTTCTCAGCATATCAGCTATGGTTCTGCCGGCAAGTACAGCTCCTCTGCTCATTGGTAGACTACGAAACCTACTGATTAAGCCGCTGCTCATGTCTGTGGCTAATCCAATGCCAGTTTGTAGACCTCCAAATAAAGTTACTTGAATCATAATTCCTGGCAAAAGATAATTAATGTATTTTCCATGAAGTAAGGTATGGCTACTGGATAAAGCTCCGCCAAAAACATAATTAAATAAGGTTAAAAATATAATTGGTTGAATTGAAGAAAAAAAGATAAGTTGAGGCAATCTTACATAGTGCAGTAAGTTTCTCTTAGTTATTGCCCAGGTATCTGAAGATGCGTTATATATCCTAGAGCCTATGTTCATTATTTTCTTTTCCTTTTTTTGGGTACTTCTTGGTTGTCAAGTTCGGATGCTTTTGTCCCAGTTAAATTGAGAAAAACGTCATCAAGTGTAGGTTGATGTAGAGCCAATGAATTAGTTATGATACCGATCTTATCTAATGCTCTAACTACTTCAATTAAGTGTTTGGATCCATTTCCACCAACCGGAACATTAACTATTTTAGAAGAATCGTCGTAATATACAGTTTTACTAGCAATGTCCTTAACTGCTTCAATTACTTTATCTGCGTCTTCTGCTCGAACTAATTCTATTTTAATGACATCTCCACCTAATTGTGATTTTAATTGTTTGCTGGTACCTTCTGCAATTAATTTACCTCTATCAATAACTGCAATATGGTCAGCTAATTCATCGGCTTCCTCAAGGTATTGTGTTGTTAATAATATACTGGTGCCATCCTTAACTAATCTGCGAATAATTTCCCATAATTCTAATCTTGTACGTGGATCCAATCCTGTTGTTGGTTCATCAAGGAAGAGAATCTTAGGACGTCCTACTAAACTGGCTCCTAGGTCTAGTCTTCTTCTCATACCTCCGGAATATGCCCGGACTTGTTTATTGGCTGCACCAGTTAGTCTTAAATCTTCCAATAATTGTTTGGTTCTGACTCTAGCTTCTCGGGCGCTTAGGTGATATAACCTAGCTATCATATATAGATTCTCTTCTCCAGTTAAATATTCATCAACTGCAGCGTATTGACCAGCTAGGCCGATTAATTCTCGTACTTTCTGTGGGTTTTTAACTACATCTACTCCTAAGACTTTTAGATTGCCTTTAGTAGGTTCGGATAAAGTTGAAAGCATATTAACTAGCGTAGTTTTACCAGCCCCATTAGGGCCTAGTAGACAGAATATTTGTCCTTGTTTAGAACTAAGATTTATATCTTCCAGTGCTTTAAAATTTCCAAAATATTTAGCTATATTTATAGCTTCGAATGCCAATTGATTATTCATTAAATTTAAGTATAGCAGAACAGTTTTAATAAAATGATCAGATTAATACTCAAGAATAGATAGTGTAAAACTTGCAAATACGTAATAATAGTGTATAGTAATTATTAGAGGTAGACTATATTATGAATAAATCTGCGATTCTAATTCAACATAAATCGAGTTTATTGGTAAGTTTTGTTGGGCTTTTATTAACTATAGTTATTTTATATTTCGCACCTTCAGTATGGGCAGCAGGTGTTCTAAGTGTATCCCCAAGTACAAACTTAGTGAATGGCCAAAATATTGATGTATCAGCTTCAGGTTTAGCAGTAAAATCTATTGGTTCTATTTTAGAGTGTAACAATGATCCCAATCAACCAACTATACAAGTTGCTGGAAGCTCGGTACCGGTATCTTGCACCAACCCTTTACTTAAGATAGTTACTACTACTAGTAGCGGAACACTACCTGCTACAACTTTTATTGTTCATAGCGGTATAGTTGGTCCACCTGCTAATGGAACTGATAGTAGTGGAATTAGTTCATCGATTAGCGCAGCGCTTTATCCTTGTCCACCTACAGCAGCACAAATTGCAGCCGGATATACATGTGGAATTACTTTTGGTGACGCCAATGGAGATGATCTTGTCCAGAATATAACTTTCGCTAATCAGTCAACTGCCACAACAACTCCCAGTTCTACTCCTCAATCAACCATCACTACGCCTCAGCCATCAACAACTAAAACGCAAACGCCAACCAGTACAAATTCATCACAACCTGCTAATGCATCGACCTTAGTAAATACTGGACCAGGCAATCTAGTTGCACCTTTTGTTTTAAGCGTAATTGCCGCTTCAGCTGCTTATTATGGCTACTTGATGTATCGCAAAAAACCTACTAAAAATCAAAATAAATGAAAATAAAGAGCTTACGGATTAATTATTTTGTATAATGTATTTATTGAATGAAATAAACTTTGCAACAACTAATAAAGAAAAGTTATTAATTGCTCAAACAGTATGCCAACAAGCTGGGCTAAAAGTTAAATGCATTAAGTTAGTAGTCGATGAAATACAGGCAGAAGATGCTGAA
>JAJZWH010000001.1 GCA_021846765.1 bacterium
TGATATAAAATATATTAAAATGACAACCAATCAACAAATCGGTCAATTAATTGCTCAGATACGTCAAGAAAGAGGTTTAACTCAAAACGAATTTGCTAAACGTTTGTCTACATCACAATCAGCCGTTAATCGTATGGAGCATGGCAGACAAAATCTTAGCTTAGAAACTTTAGGTAGAATTAGCGAAGTTCTTAATAAACAATTAATTAGCGTAACAGGAACAGCAGTTAATTTAAGAATTGAAGGCGGTCATGAGCTCAAAGGAGAAATCAAGCTAAAAACCAGCAAAAACGCATCTGTTGGTTTGCTTTGTGCCAGTCTATTAAACAAAGGCACGACAACTATTCACAACATAGCCAAAATCGAAGAAGTCAACAGGATAATAGAAGTTCTAATAAGCATTGGCGTGCAAATAAAATGGAAAAATGATAATGATTTACAGATCAAAGTCCCCGATATTTTAAATTTATCTAACATTAACCAAGAATCAGCCAAAAAAACTAGAAGTGTTTTAATGTTTATAGGACCTCTTGTTCATAGATCTAGAGAATTTATTATCCCCTACGCTGGTGGGTGTGATTTAGGAAGAAGAACAATACTGCCTCATCTTTACGCCTTAGAAGAATTTGGCGTTAGTGTTAATACTCAATCAGGACATTATCGGGTTAGTTCTAAATTACAATTACCTAAGAGAAATGTTGTGCTTTACGAATCTGGCGACACTACAACTGAAAATATACTAATGGCAGCCGCATTAACACCCGGAGTTACTACTATTAAAATGGCCAGTGCCAATTATATGATTCAAGATTTATGTTTTTATTTAGAGAAACTGGGAGTAAAAATTGAAGGTATAGGGACTTCTACTCTAATAGTTTATGGCATTTCAGAAATCAATAAAAATGTCAGTTATTCGCCTAGTGAAGATCCAGTAGAAGCCATGACTTTTATTTCAGCTGCAATTACCACTAATTCATCTATTACCATTAAACGAGCACCTATCGAGTTTTTAGAACTAGAACTTTTAAAACTGGAAAAAATGGGTTTAGTATACAAATTGTCAAATAAATATAAAGCAGATAATAATCGAACTGAACTGGTAGATATATTAATCCACAAACATAATGGACATCTAACTGCTCCTATAGATAAAATCCATCCTAACGTTTTCCCAGGACTAAACATTGATCACTTGCCCTATTTTGTTCCTATTGCTGCAGTGGCTCATGGTCGAACCCTAATACACGACTGGGTCTATGAAGACCGAGCTTTAATGTATACAGAAATGAAAAAAATAGGAGTAAATTTAGAATTAGCCGACCCTCATCGAGTATTTATTACTGGTCCAACGAGATTTAAACCAGCTGATTTAGTCTGTCCAAGCGGCATCAGACCTGCAGTAATGTTATTGATTGGAATGTTGGCCGCTCCCGGTATATCCGTTCTTAGAAATGTTTATACTATTAATCGTGGCTACGAAGATCTATCTCAAAGACTAAATAGTTTGGGAGCTAAAATAACTGTTTTAAACGAAGTATAGAGTCAAACAGCCAAAATAATGCTATAATCTCCTAGATTTAATGTATGCGGGTGTGGTATAACGGCTATTATCCCAACCTTCCAAGTTGGTGACGGGAGTTCGACTCTCCCCACCCGCACCATCCAAGCCCCGGTAGCTCAGCTGGATAGAGCAGAGGACTTCTAAGCCTAAGGTCGTTGGTTCGAATCCATCCCGGGGCACCAATAATTCGTTAAATGATTTAATTATCTATAATAAAAAAGGTTATATTGCATCTGTTTTGGTGACTTAATTATTTATTCCAAAAGTATAATTATCCACATATTATGCACAAGACGTTTTAAAATACTTGCATTTGGTTAGAACACTGACTAAAATAACAATTACCATCGTTGAGGTGGTTATCATCGAAAGATGATAGGTGAAATTAGCAATAATTTCATCAACAAAGTACCCGGCAACGGGTATTTTGTTATTTAAGACATTTTATAGATAATTAATACTCCTTTAGAGGATAAAAATGACTGAGTTTAATAATCAAGTCTTTGATTGGATTGATCAAGCGGCCAGTGATACAGAGCAACAACTAAGAATTGAAACTATTCGTTCTACTATTGGCCAAGTTTTATTGACTAAATACCGAGATCTAACCCAAGAAATAGAGATCGCCAGCGAGGCACTCATCGATCTCGGATTAATTAATCGACAAGATCGTCAAGAGGATCTTCTTATTACTTCCCGACAATACGATCAAATATGTCAAGAGTTAAGCATTAATAAAGTTCTTGGATCACGCCTTTGGAGTGCCATGAAACGACAAACCAAAGTCGACAATAGATGGCCAGGCTTATTTGATGATCAAGAAAGATTAAACATTCGTAAATTATCAATCCTAGTCGAAAGTCAACAATTATATGGTCATAAGATAGGAGTTAAGTCAAGATACGCTGCCCAACTTCTAGTAGATCATCTTTTAGGACTCCAAGATAGAGATATCTAAAAAACTTGCTGATTAGTCTTAAATTTCGTATAATCACCCCTGTTATAAAGTTCATAAATATGGCGAATGTAGCTCAGTAGGTTAGAGCGCTGGATTGTGGTCCCGGAGGTCGTGGGTTCGAACCCCATCATTCGCCCCATCATACATTAATAAATAATAAGGAAAAGAGAATCCTGACATTGAAAATTAAAAAAATATTTAATTATGCGAAAACTTATAAACTATTAGTGTTAGCCTTTCTGGCATTAATAGTCGGCCTAATTTTTTATTTCACTAACCACCAAACCATTTCTGAATGGATTATGGGTACCGTTGCCATACTCGAATCGCTGCCCCTAGTGAAATCAATGTGGGAGGATATCCGTAGTGGTGCTTATGGAATTGATATACTTGCACTAACGGCCATAATTACTGCTGTCATTTTACGCCAAGACATTGCCGCAATCATTATAGTTATTATGCTAACTGGTGGTGAAAGTTTAGAAGATTATGCCGAGAAAAGAGCCAATAGCGAACTAGATGCCCTACTTAAAGGATCGCCTCAACAGGCTCATGTAATTAGGGGCAGAAAAACTCTAGATATTAAGGCTTCAGAGGTAAAAGTTGGCGATAAAATTATTATTAAGCCTGGAGAAACCGTGCCTGTCGACGCTCTGATAATCGAAGGAGAAAGTAGTTTTAACGAAGCAAGCTTAACTGGAGAAAGCTTACCAGTCATGCATTCGGTTAATGATCAAATTTTAAGTGGCTCACTAAATAGTGATCGATTGGTTACAGCTAAAGCTATTCACACGGCAGAAGACAGCCAATACCAACAAATAGTCAGACTAGTACAAAACGCAGCTAAGTCACAAGCGCCTTTCGTTAGATTAGCAGATCGTTATAGCGTGCCTTTCACTATTGCAGCCTATATTATAGCCATTAGTGTTTGGTTAGTTAGCCATCAAGCAATACGCTTCTTAGAAGTAATAGTAGTAGCTACACCCTGCCCTCTATTACTAGCTGCACCTATTGCTCTGATATCCGGCATGAGTAGATCTAGTAGGTATGGTATTGTTGTCAAAACTGGTTCAGCGCTGGAAAAATTAGCTGAGGCTAAAACTATTATTTTTGATAAAACCGGAACACTAACAACTGGTATCTTAAGTCTTGATAGTATAAAAGCTATTGCACCCTATACTAAAGATGAAGTATTGGCACTAGCCGCTAGCGTTGAACAAAACTCTAACCATGTCATAGCTCAAGCAATAGTCAAAGCTGCTAATAACAAAAATATTAAAATAACTAAAGTTAAACTAGTCAAAGAAATATCTGGCCAAGGATTAAGAGCTACCTATAAAGGAGATCAACTTATTTTAGGTAGAGGTGATTTTATGGCAAAACAAGGAATAGAATTGCCCAAAAAAATTAAGAATCAACAGCAAACCATAGTATATATTGCCATTAACAATAGTTTAGCCGGAATAATTTATTTAAGTGACAGTTTAAGACCAGAAGCCAAAAGTACTATTCAAAAAATACTTAAATTGGGCATTAAACGAACAGTTATGATAACCGGAGACAATAAAAGCACAGCCGAAAATATAGCAAAAGATGTCGGCATTAAAACAGTCTATGCCGAAACTTTGCCAGGTGAAAAACTCCATGCCTTAGATGACATTAGCCAACGTCCAATTATATTTGTAGGTGATGGAGTCAACGATGCTCCAGTATTAACTGGTTCTGATGTAGGTATTGCTCTAGGCGCAAGAGGTTCAACTGCAGCTAGCGAATCAGCAGATCTAGTTATTATGACTGATGATTTAAGTAAGGTTGCAACAGCCTTAGAAATAGCCAAAAAAACCTTTTCGATAGCCAGACAAAGTATTCTATTTGGTATTGGCCTGAGCTTAATATTGATGATTATTTTTGCAACTGGTAAGTTTAAACCAATCTATGGAGCCTTACTACAAGAAGTGGTAGACGTTGTGGTTATCTTTAACGCACTAAGAGCACACAGCATTAAAGTTACCAATGAGACAAAATAAGAGTTACAGCTATGGGAATAAGTAAGTTATCTAATCCGTAGACTGAAAAATTCTCTACAGCGGTAGCTGCTAAAGCAGTTAATAAAATCAATACTACGCTCAACCCAAGATTGACCAATGAACTAACGATTATCAATATCAATAATGAAGTTATTAAGAACGTCGCACTACCCACTAAACTTTTAGCCGCTCCAAAGACTTTATACATGGTGCTTTTACCAAAACGCACTCCAAAAATCGCGGCTAAACCGTCGGCAAGACTCATCTGCAATAAAGCTACGGCATAGATCCAATCATTTTTAGTAATAAAAGTTATGCCCCCAACAGCCAAAGCAAAACAAACTTCACCCACGCTAAATCTTTCTATTTCATGAATTGAGGCAAAAATATTTAAGCCTTTAGATATCAACACCACTAGTAAAAAAGCTAAACTAATTATTCTAATCCAATCCCAACTAATATACAGTGGCCAAAAAGCCACAAAACTACCAACGAAGATATGAATTATTTTCCTAGACAACTCAGACTGGGAAGCTTTATTGCGCCAATGATGCTCATTAGCAAACAGAACAAGTCCGACAATAAGAACACTTAGAATAATATACATTATTACAACCTAGCATAGCACCAAAAAAGACTAAGCGCAGACTTTACCAATTAAAGGCCCCTACGTTTGGAAGCACGTTTAACTCGGCGTCTGCGTTTAGCCATAGACTCTGGTGTTGTTTGTTTAGTGGATATCTGTTGAATACCATGCAAACTAGGTAGCACTTCTTTCTCGACACATTTTGAATGTAGGTGATGATGATCATATTTATTTTTGGGTTTTACTAAACTTAAAATAATATGCTCACTGCCTATACTTATATTTTCTCGACAACAAAAACAACTATAAAGTTTACGAGCAATACCATGAGACAGATAAGCCCAGTCTCCGTCTTTAAAACGACCACAAAGCGAGAACTGTCGGGAAGGTAGCTGGTATTCTGTTGGTATATTTCCAATCAATGTTTGCTGATCTTTAGTTAAATTATCACTGCCAATAACTCCAAAAGAAAAAATAAGTTTTCCGGTTTCTTTTGCAGCTATTTCTGAAAAACCAGATCTTTTTAAAACAGAAACTGCTGCAGTGTTATCACTAACAACTTGAGCATATAAGGCACTGAAATCTTTGGCAAGATAATTACTTAATCCCCTAGTTGCTAAGGTTGCATAGCCATTACCTCTAAACTCTTCAGCTAGCCAAAATTTAATTTCTGCTGAACCCTCATCATCTGGGGTCAGAACTATATTTCCAACTAGCTCTTCTTTATTCCATATGCTAAAAAGAGCTGGGTGATTATCTCTTTCTGGTACTTTTCCCGTCGATCTTTTAGTCTGACCTTGAGAAATTAATGAATTTAGGTATTCGTTTTGCTGACTTTCTGGATATTCAAGATAAACAGTATCCTGAAAATCAAATATTTCGGGTTTTAGAACTAAATCTAATCGAGCAGTTCTAATTTTCTTTGGGAAAACATCTAATTCACCTAAATCCATAGACATAATTTTAAATTATTAAAAGACTATACAACTATTCTATTATATAAGCAAATCTTTACCCCTGAAATTAGGCATACTGGTCGGGGTGATCCGATTTGAACGGACGACCTCAGCGTCCCGAACGCTGCGCGCTACCAAGCTGCGCCACACCCCGTAAGTAATATTAACTTTTCCAGTATAACATCGGAAAAATTTAATCAGCTTCTTTGGCCATAAAATTTTTAATACTTTGAACTGAATCCATAAACTGAGCTGGAAATATAATAGTATTGCTTTTATCCGAAGATATCTCAGACAACACCTGAAGATTCCTCAATTGAAGAGCAATAGGATGTTTAGCAATAACGTCAGCAGCTTCTCCAAGCTTCTTAGCGCTGAGCGCCTCGCCTTCTGCGGCAATAATTTTAGCTCTTTTTTCTCTCTCAGCTTGAGCAGCTGCCGCCATAGCCCTTTGCATATTTTCCGGTAATTGAATATCTTTCAGTTCTACGGCGCTTACATATATACCCCAATTATGTGTAACTTTATCTAGTATTTCCTTAATTGCATTATTAATTCTGCTCGTTTCGCTCAACACCTCATCCAGTAAACTTTGGCCAACTACATTCCTAACTGTAGTCTGAGCAATTTGATAAGTTGCATCCATTGCATTCTCGATTGCTATAATTGATTTCGCTGGATCCTGTACCTGATAATAGGCAACTGCTGAAACATCGATGGAAACGTTATCTTTAGTTATAATTCTCTGAGGATCTACTGGTAGAGTAACTATTCTCAAGCTAACTATTCTCAATCGATCTATAAAAGGAATAATCAGACACAGTCCGGGAGTTTTTATATTACTTTGCGCTCTGCCTAATCTAAAAACCACACCTCTTTGGTACTGATTAAGTATGCGTACACTGAGAACTAGCAAAATGACTACTATGATTATTAAGACGTAAACCACACTGCCCCTTTAATACGTATTATAAACCATTTACTCAAATATTAGTGCAATTACTAAAAATTTATTGTCTAAATAAAAATGTTAGCTCAATAGATATTTATCAACATTCTTTTAAAACTCTATTAAAGATGATGTCTATTTCAGCAAATTCTGGATGTTCTAAATCTAATTGAGCTGCCTCTTCTTGGAAGCATAATGAATCTACAGTCACTACATGAGCTAATCCAGCGCCCACCGTGGCTAACTGAAGTGTTGCTGGTTCATCCGCTTCAATAGCTTGTGCTACTTCTTTCAAAAGAAAGCAAAATGATCCAGCTTCATCGTTTATTCTTTCATACATAGTCCACATAAATCTATTTTGATCTTCATTAGCTATCTTAGTAACTACCTTAGGTTCGCAAGGAATTTCAGTTAATGGATATTCTTCTTTTAAAACACCTAGATATAGTAGAGCTCCGTTACGAAAAACTTTTTTTCCTTGAACAGAATCTATGTCCACTAAATCAGCACATGCTGCTGAGGCTATTGTCAGCAAAATACTAAAAGGATTATTCTCCATTAAAGGCTCAGCCGAATAACGAAAAAAATCATTGAGCTGATTGGGCTTATTGAATGGCGGACCACCGCATAGTTCAGTAATATATTTTATATCCTCTGCAACAAGCTGGCGATCTGGAAACCAACCTCTTAAACTACTCATAACTACAACTTCTACTAAAGTTTTTATATTCAACCATTTTTTTAATTCTCGATAGCTTAAATTGTAAACCCTAGGAGTATAAAAAGTCTAACAATATTAATATTTAATTCGACTTTTTTACAAATTTTCTATTGTATATTGCTCACATCAAAATGAAGTTCGAGCTTTTCTACTTTTCCTTTTAGGTATGCTTTTAAACCGTACTTTTTAACCAGATATATCATAGCGTCTAATTGTTGGTCGGGGATAGAGGACTCGAACCTCCGACCTCCGCGTCCCAAACGCGGCGCGCTAGCCAACTGCGCCAATCCCCGTTAAATATATCAGGGGTAGTATACCCTAAAGTAGAGTTAATTGACTAGTATTTAATCAAAAATAAGATTTAAAGGTATGGCCGACAGAGCCTTGCCTGTATCTATGTCTACTTCAAAAATAAGTCCATTAAATTGCCAAGGCTTGTTCTGTTCTAAACTATTAGTATTAACTACGCCATCTCGCCATCTTTGAACGATTAAGGAGGTTTTAACGCCTAGACTAGAATTCAAAGCACCGACCATGCCAACATCGGTAATATGTGCTGTACCCTGAGACAATATTCGAGCATCTGCTGTAGGTACATGCCAATGATCGCCAATCACGGCACTGACTCGACCATTTAAGTACTGACCAATGACTACCTTTTCGCTACTGTAATCTCCGTGAAAATTCACTACAGTTGCTATTTTTGGAATATCATTTTGTTCATCCAATATGCCATCAATAATTTTTAACGGATTTTCTAATTTAGCGTTACTGTCACGACCAACCGTTTTACCTAGCAAGCTAACCACTAATACATTCCCTAGTACAGAATTAATATATTTCCAGCCCAATCCTGGAGTGCCTGAGGGATAATTAGCCGGACGGATAATAGGTTGTTTAGGATCACTCAATTGGGGCCATATTTCTTTTTGCCATAACGACCAATTGCCACCTGTACAGAAATCTACTCCTGCCTTTTTTAATCTATTATAGTCATCTAATTTACATCCCCGACCATCGGAAACATTCTCTGCCTGAGCTATGACAAAGTCTATTTCGTGAGTCTTTTTTATTGTCCTAAGCTGACTTTCTATTAAAGACAGGCCAGGGTCTCCCATAATGTCACCGATATATAAAAATCTAGCTCTATTTTGCAAATTCTACTGCCCTAGTTTCTCTTATAACATTAACCTTTATAGTTCCCGGATATTGCATAGAAGATTCAATTTTCGTCGCTATATCTCTAGCTAATTTAATAGCGCTTAAATCATCTATTTGCTGAGGTCGAACAAAAACCCTCACCTCTCGCCCAGCACTTATTGCATAAGACTTCTCTATGCCATTAAAACCATTAGCAATATTTTCTAGTTCTTTCATTCTCTCGCCAAAGTTTTCGGCACTAATATTTCTAGCTCCAGGTCGGCTTGCACTAATTGCGTCAACTACTCTAATAATCAAGGCTTCGACACTAGTTGCTTCAACATCATCATGATGTTGTTCAGCGGCTAAAGCAACCTCTTCGGGAGCTCCATATTTACGCAACATTTCACCTGAGATATGGTGATGCTTACCTTCAATTTTATGAGTTAAGGCTTTACCTAAATCATGAACTAAAGCAGCATATTTAGCTGTTTTAACGTTAGCACCCACTTCTTCGGCTATCATACCAGCCAAATGGGCCATTTCAGTTGAGTGCTTTAAGACGTTTTGTCCGTAACTAGTACGATACTTAAGCTCTCCTAACAAATGTAGGATCTCTTTAGGAATACCAATAATCCCAACTTCTCTAGCAGCATCTTCTCCGGCTCTAATAACGTCTTTTTCAACGTTTTTTTGAGCTTTTTCAACAACTTCTTCGATTCTTCCTGGATGAATTCGTCCATCTTTCATCAACATCTCCAGAGTTTGTCGAGCAACTTCCCTTCTAACAGGATCAAACGAACTTAAAACTACATAACCTGGAGTGTCATCAACCATAATATCGACACCAGTAGCACGCTGTAAGGCCTGAATATTACGACCTTCTTTACCAATAATACGACCTTTCATTTCTTCGTCTTCAAGCTTAATAGAAGTTATCGTACGTTCAGCCGTAACCTCACTGCTCATCCGTTCCATAGCAGTAGTAATAATTAGAGCTGCCTGCTCTTCGGCATTCTCTTTAGCTTCATTCTGTAATTTGGAGACTAATCCAGTTAAATCACCCCGAATATCCCGTTCGGTCATTTCCATGAGTTTTTCAGCTGCATCGGTTTTAGTAAGTTTAGCTATTTTTTCTAATTTATCTTGCTGCTTAATCCGTATATCTCTAATTTCATCTTTTAATTTTTCCACTTCTAGCTCGCCGGCCCTTAATCTTTCAGTCCTTTTGTCTAAATCATCAAGTTTCTTATCTAATGATTCTTCTCTAACAACTAATCGATTTTCCAATTCTTTCAATTCTTTACGACGTGTTTGTTCATCGCGTCTAGCTTCCTCGGCTAACTTAAGAGCATCCTCTTTAGCTTGAGCAACTAATTTATCGGCTTCTTTCTGTGCCTTCTGTTTTTCTTTTTCTACTTGAGCCTCTAAGTTTCCTTGACGTCTTTTGCTAACAACACTACTAGCACCAAAACCAACACCAAGACCTACCACAGTCAGTACTATGGATAATATGACCATATGTTTCCTTTCTTATTTTGGTGCTTTTATAAAAACTAGCAATATTTTTACTTTTAATTAAACAGTCGCTATCACTTCTCTAGTTAACTTAAAATAGTAAACTACTAATTTTATAAGTACCAAATTTTAATCACAGTTATAAATCAAATGCTTGACTTGAGAATCGTCTCTCTAAAAGAACAAGCTAATTAAACTATACCTTGGATTGCTTCAATTGGTCAATCTTAGATCTTACTTTCTAGGTTTAGTAATCCTAGCAGGAGAACCATAAAAAGGCGTAACAATGTGTTCATCTCTTCCTTTTTTGAGTTGATCAATAATGGTAATTATCCAATCATCACCCCGAGAACCAATAATTGGAATGTTCAGCCCATAAGCCATAGCATTGGCTACACTTAAACCAATCCTTAATCCAGTAAAACTGCCCGGTCCCGTAAAAACCCCTAAACCATCCAAATTAGTTAAATTCAAAGAAGCCTTACTGAGTAATTGATCAATTTTTAAATTAATGGTTTCGGCTAAATGTCGATCGGCTTGCCAAGATAATTGATTTAATAATTGTTTATCTCTATATAAATAAAGTTCTGCTATTGGTTGACTAGTTTTTAAGATTAAGATAATCATTTTAGTGGTTCGCCCTTTAATAAATAAGCAAATTCTGGAGGAGCGTCAATAGATATCTGTCGACTATCTAAACCGGTAACTTTAATGTTGATTACAACTCTGTCTTTAGGCAAAACATCTTGTACTATCCTCGACCACTCAATTATAACAACAGCCTTAGGATTAGCTATTTCTTCGGCTAACATATCCTTAATAATCCCCGGATCAGTCAAACGATAAAAGTCAAAATGAGCAATAGACCCGCCATTAAAAGAATAATCGTTACGAATGGTAAAACTTGGACTAGAAACAAAATCTTGACTTCCAGCAGCTAAAACCATGCTTTTGACTAACGTAGTTTTGCCGCCACCGACGTCACTGATTAATTCAATCGTTTCTCCGCCTCTTAAGTTGCGACCAATAACCGATGCTAATCGTTTCGTAGATTTTAAATCTGATGAATTAAATAACATTCTATAAATAATCTCTCATACTTTTTATTATCTGTTATTTGCTAATAAAAAACTAGATTATCTAGAGGTTTTTCTCTGCTAAGATTATAATGATTATTAATGCTTCAACTTAGCACTTCACTACTCAATAAGCCAGTATTGTCATTACGAACAGGACAACCTATTGCCCAAGTCTCATCAACCCTAATCAATCCCAATAATTTAAAAATAGAAGGTTTCTATTGCACCGATCGTTTTAATGCTAAATCAATGATTTTGCTCTATCAAGATATTCGAGAATTTATCGATAAAGGTTACGTTGTCAATGACCATGATGCACTTAGCGAACCGCATGATTTAATACGCTTAGCAGATATTATTAAAATTAATTTTAAGCTAATTGGCAAGCCGGTAGTCACTATCTCGAAAGAAAAAGTTGGCAAAGTGTCAGATTATGCCGTAGAAACCCAAACAATGTATATTCAGAAAATTTACGTTTCCCAATCTCTACTTAAAAATTTTAGCGGGGGAAGCTTAAGTGTAGATCGCAACAATATTAATGAAATAACCGACAAAAAAGTTATCATTAATGACCTACTTAAAAACAGTCCAATAACAGCCCCAGCTACAGCTTAGTCTTGCTTAGGACGTCCTATCCTAGCAGCTATATCTTGATAACTAAAACCTTGTCTTAATAAATAACGAAATAATTTTGGTTGATTATTGATGTAACTATAAGATTTAGCTTTTTTATGAATTAATAAATCTAGAGAGTCATGATCAGTTTGTTTTAATTTGGTTAATACTTGGTCAATAATATTTTCTGGTATTTTTTTTTGCCGAAGCTTTAGTTGGATGGCACTGCGAGACAAAGGTCGGCTAAGTTGAACATCATGAATATATGCTTCAGCTAATTTTTGTTCGTCTATTATCGACAACTCAATTAGTCGATCTACTATTTTAATCGACATTTGACCATCTGAACCATTGGCTCTCAGAAAATCGATTACCTCTTGTTTAGAACGTAATCGACGATCTGCATAGCTTATAGCCTTATTATATAAAGAGGTGAATTTAATTTGTTTAATAAGCACTTGATAGTCTTCTTCGCTAATAGTTTTATTGATTGCCAGTCCTAGACTAGTAACTACAGTTGAATCTACGTAACCCAAAGCTTTATTATCAACCGACACTCTATAAAAACCTGGCTTATGAACCAAGCTCTGAATATCTGTTATTTTCATTACGCCGCCCTTGAATATCTGATTAAACTAAATCTTGTTCAATAATAGCTTGAGCTATTTTGTCTTGTATTTGAGGATTAGCTTTAAGATAGGTTTTAGCCGCTTCTCGACCTTGAGCAATTTTTTCTCCATTGTAGGAGTACCAGGCTCCAGCTTTCTCAACTATACCTTTAGTTGCAGCTAAGTCGATTATATCTCCAGTTTTACTTATACCTTCGTTGTACATAATATCGAATTCTGATTCTTTAAAAGGTGGTGCTATTTTATTCTTGACTACCTTAACTCGAGTACGATTACCAATTACTTCATCACCCTGTTTTATTTGTCCGATACGTCTAATATCCATTCTAACGCTTGAGTAAAACTTCAGGGCATTACCTCCCGTAGTAGTCTCCGGATTACCAAACATTACACCGATTTTCATTCTAATCTGATTAATAAAAATAACCGTTGCTTTAGACCTAGATATTACACCAGTCAGCTTACGTAGAGCTTGGCTCATTAATCGAGCCTGTAACCCCGGTAAACTTTCACCCATATCTCCCTCAATTTCGGCTCGAGGAACTAGTGCAGCAACCGAATCAATAACAATAATATCTACGGCGTTAGAGCGGACAAGTGTTTCGGTAATTTCAAGTGCTTGTTCTCCATTATCTGGTTGACTTAACAACAAGTTTTCAATATCTACACCAATCCGTTTAGCATAACTAGGATCGAGAGCGTGCTCAGCATCAATAAATGCTGCTGTTCCTCCACGTTTTTGTACTTCTGCAATAGCATGTAGAGTCAAAGTCGTCTTACCTGAAGACTCTGGTCCATAGATTTCTACTACTCTACCTCTTGGAATTCCCCCACCTAAAGCTAAATCAAGCGATAAACAACCCGTGGGGGTAAATTCTACATTTCCCGATACATGACTTTCGCCCATCTTCATAATAGCCCCTTTGCCAAATTGCTTCTCTATTTGGTCTAATGCCACCCCTAGCGCCTTAGCTTTACCTTCTGGTGGTACCTCTACTTGAGTTTTAGGTGCTGTTTTAGTTTTAGCCATAATATTTTATTTCCTTTCCCTAGTTGTGCTCTAAAATCAATCTTTATATTACTATATGTCTACTAAGCAATAAGTAAAAATGCTATAGCTTAATATTTAAATAAATATTAATAAAACAGTATTCTTCTTGATATCTTGTAGCCAACATTAATGCATTTTTATCTAGCAATTTGCTATAATTAGCATTAACAATATAAAAGCGGGCTAAGTTAAAGACTAAAATGCGTATTTCAGACAAAATGGTGGATGACATATTAAAACAAAGTGGTAAGGTAACTGCTGAGCAATTATCTAATCTACATGACCAAGAAAAAAATGAAAAACGGCCTTTACAAGATTTAGTCATCTCCAGCAATATTTTTAGTGAGAAAGATCTTACTAAATTATACGCAGAAAATGTTGAAGTACCGTTTATAGAGCTAAATCCTAAAGACATAAAGCGCGAACTGCTCCAACGGCTACCAGAAAGAATTGCTCGACAATACAACGCCATCCTATTCGACATTGATGAAGATGGCAACAAATATATCGCCATGTCCGACCCCGATGATATTCAAGCAGTAAATTTCCTGCAAAAACAGCTAGGCACAAATCTAAAAGTCTATATTGCCCCAGAAAGTCAAATTAGATCTGCACTAGATAACTATCGTTCAAATATAGCCGGTGAACTAACAAAGGTCATAAGTAATGATGAAATTGCCTATCAAGAAGAAGAAGATAACGAATCAATCAATGAAAATGATCTGGCTGAAGATTCACCGATAGCTCAAACGGTAAATCTAATTATAGAGTATGGCATTAAAGCTGAAGCTAGTGATATTCATATCGAACCTAGAGAAAATTATGTTTTGGTTCGTTATAGAATTGACGGTATGTTAAGAGAAGCCAACAAATTACCTAAAAAAGCTCAAGCAGCCTTAGTTAGTCGTATTAAAATTCTTTCTAATTTAAAAATCGATGAGCATAGAGCACCGCAGGACGGGCGGTTCAAAATAGAAATAGGTAATCAGCTTTATGCTCTAAGAGTTTCAACCTTGCCTATTGTTGATGGCGAGAAAGTAGTAATGCGTATCTTAAATGAATCGGTTAAAGCCTCAACCCTAGAAGGATTAGGTTTTTGGGGAGAAGCGCTTAAAATACTTAATCAAGCAATTATCCAACCCTATGGAATGATTTTAGTAACCGGACCTACAGGATCGGGTAAATCAACTACTTTGTTTAGTGTACTGTCGATGTTAAATACACCCAATGTCAATATATCTACCGTTGAAGATCCAGTTGAATATCGAATCATTGGGGTCAACCAAACTCAAGTAAATCCAATTGCCGGAATGACCTTCGCTAATGGGTTAAGATCCTTATTAAGACAAGATCCAAACATCATTATGGTTGGCGAAATAAGAGATACAGAAACTGCCGATTTGGCCGTTCAAGCTGCTTTAACCGGGCATTTAGTGTTTAGCACTCTTCACACTAGCGATGCTGCTACTTGCCTACCTCGATTACTAGAAATGGGCGTAGAGCCGTTCTTAATAGCTAGTACTGTCCGAGCAGTCATCGGACAAAGACTAGTTCGTCGTTTGTGTCCCTATTGTCGAGAACCATATATCCCAGATAATGGAATAGTCGGACGTATTAAATCTACGTTTGAACTCAAAGACATTAATGACTTTAAAAAAATTCATGAATTAGAATTAGCCGCTCTTAAAGACGGTATTGGCATCGAAAATTCAACTAATGAAAAATTGTCCGTACATGAACTAAGCAGCAATGATAAGAACATTATAAGATTATGGAAAGCTCATGAAGATGGTTGCGAGAACTGTAATCATAATGGTTATAAAGGACGTATAGGTATATATGAAGTAATGGATAGTAGCCCATCAATTCAGAAAAGCATCGTCAGCAATACTACCAGTGAAGAGCTGGAAAACTTAGCCGAAAAGAATGGGATGGTATCAATGAAAATCGATGGCTTTATAAAAGCTCTTCGCGGCCAAACTACTCTAGAAGAAGTTATGCGGGTTACAAGTGATAGATAAAGAATAATAAAAATATGCCAAATTTTGATTACACAGCTCACCAAAAAAACGGAGAAATACAAAAAGGTACGATTGAAGCTACTGATCGAGCAGCTGCACTATCTACCCTAAGATCAAAAAACTTACAGCCTATCATAATTAAAGAAGCTCAGAGTAGTCGTGGTTTAAATATGGAAATTAATCTTCCTGGGCTTAACAAAGTCAAAAGTAAGGATTTAGTTATTTTTACCCGCCAGTTATCTACATTAGTCGATGCCGGAGTGCCACTGCTTAGATCATTGACCTTACTTAAAGATCAAACTGAGTCGCTACCTCTCAAGCATGGACTAACTGAAATAGTTAGCGATATTCAAGCCGGATCTAACTTAAGCGATGCTTTGAGTAAACATCCAGATATATTCTCCCCTATTTATGTCAACATGGTGCGCGCCGGAGAGGCAGGAGGTATATTAGATACTGTTCTTGACCGATTAGCCTATCAACAAGAAAAAGATTCCGCACTGAAAAGCAAAATACGTGGAGCAATGATGTATCCAACAGTTATCTTTGCAGTAACTATAGTAGCCTTTATCATACTGATGACTTTTATAGTACCTAAAATTGGTGCAATTCTTACCTCTTTGAGTAACGGTAAAGCCTCTTTGCCGATTTACACAAAAATTCTACTGGACATCAGTAATGGCATGAAAAATCCAAAGATCATTATCCCGATAATAATCATTCTACCTTTAGCTATAATCATTTTTCGTCGCTACAAAAAAACGCCCAAAGGACGCTACAAATGGCACTCATTCTTACTCAAAGTACCAGTCGTTAAAGTATTGATTACCAAAACTGCAGTTGCTCGATTTGCCCGCATATTCGCTTCTTTAATGAGTGCTGGAGTTTCTATAGTTGAAGCCATTAACACTACCGCTGGAGCCATCGGTAATGCGGTCATAGAAAAAGAATTATTAGATAGTGCTAAGGCTGTAGAGGCTGGCGGGCAACTGTCTAGCGAATTGGCCAAAAGTGAACATTTCCCACCAATTGTCGTTCAAATGTTAGCCGTTGGAGAAGAAACCGGCACAACCGATACAATAATTTTAAAAGTTGCTGATTTTTACGAGCAAGAAGTGGACACGGCTGTTGAGGCCCTATCTTCAGTCATTGAACCAATTACAATCATACTGCTTGGTGCGATGGTTGGAATTATCGTTATTAGTGTCTATGGACCAATAACTAAGGTTTCGACAAGTGTTTCCGGGTAAAAAAATAAAATTATTGACATTACCTTAAGCATAAGAAATAATGTCTATTATCAGATACTAATAAATAATCTGGATATTAAACAAAAAATATAAGAAAATAGGATTATAAAGAAAGGTGGGTAATAGTTACCATGCATAAAAAATTAAATTCGAAAGGTTTTACCCTAATCGAATTGCTAATAGTAATTATAATAATCGGAATATTGGCAGCGATATCATTTGTGGCTTATAGTGGAGCAACCAATAAAGCACATGAAGCAGCAGCACAATCTACACTTCACGAAGCTCAAAGTAAAATGGCTGAATACTATGCAGACAATAGTAGCTATCCGGCCACTATTACAGATTTCGATAACTGGATAGCCAGCTCTCAGGGAGGCAATAATACCTCACTAAGCCAAACTTTCGTTGGTCCTAACTATACATATACGGTTACCCCCACGGGTTGTGGTGATACCGTAGCCAGCGGTGGAGCAATTACTACAGGATCAACTGCATGCACAGGCTATAGCTTAACTGCTTCTGGCAGCATGTGGGGCAGTTCTACGGGTCTAACAGTCACCAACTAGAACCACACGATAAACATTAAAGTACTAGTAAAAATATAAAACCGTTTGGGCATCAGCTTAAGCGGTTTTATAATGAATACTAATCGGCAATGAAACAGAAAAGTAGACCACAATTTAATAACAAAGGTTTTACCTTAATCGAATTGTTAGTAACAGTTATGGTCTTAGGTATTGTTATTGTGAGTTTGGCAGGAATGTACTATAGCACTCAAATAGCTGAAGTTAAAAGTCAGCATTACGATCTAGCAGTGAGGGCCGCACGAACCGAAATAGAAGATCTGCGCAATACAGGATATGATTCATTAACACCTGGTAGCACTATTAACTTTAGCTCTAGCTTACCCCCAAGCCTACCTTCAGGCGCTAATGGTAGTGTTGCTGTGAGTGAACCAATGTCTGGCTTAAGAAGAGTCGATGTGACAGTTACTTACAGTGAATTTGGAAGTACTCAAACCATTACCTTAAGTTCGGATATCGGGATAATTGGTATAGGACAAGCCCAATAAAATGAAAAATATCCTCAATCATAGACAGGACGGCTTTACTTTAGTCGAACTGCTATTAGTAATGATTATTATGGGTATCGTTGGCTTAGCTTTAACTAATTTCATTTCTACCTGGCTACAAACTGCCGGGATTAGTCAAGCCAGAGCCAATTTACTAAATAGTGCCGAAATTGCTTTGGATGACGCTAACAACGACATTATGCTATCTGGTAATGTCGACCAAACAAACCGTTGGCCAGATCCTAATGGCCCAGGAGGATCACCCTATGGTTGGCAATCGAATAGCCAAACTTTAATCTTGGCTAAAGTAGCTACCGATAGTAGCGGTAATCCAATTTTTCTAGACAGTTCAGATTACATAACTCAAAAAGATGATGTTATCTATTTTCTAAACGGGACTAATCTTTACCGTCGAGTTTTGGCTTCTAATAGCACGAATGACTCAGCCGTTACTACCTGTCCAGCTTCAGACGCTACTTCTACTTGTCCTCCAGATACTCTTATAGCATCGGGAGTAACCAATTGGTTGGTGTCTTATTATAATGCCCAAAACCAAGTAGTTACGCCCAGTAGCGCGCGTTCAATTCAACTATCAATAACTTTAAGCGAACCTTATGGTAGTCAAATTATCAGTGCTAGTTATACTACAAGGATGGTATTTAGAAATGTTTAAAAAATCCAAAGCCTACATAAGACACAAACAATTACCAATCAGCAAACAAGATCAAGGATGGTTGCTTATTTCGGCCATAGTCATGATTCTTTTCTTGACCGCGGTCGGTTTAACAATTAGTCAATTGGTTATTGTTGAATACCAAGATACTAGAATCGAAGAATACACCCAAAACGCTCAATTAGCTGCTGAAGCTGGAATTGAACAAAGTGTTGACGAATTAAACGCCAACAGCTCTTTTGCCGGCTACTCTACACCCCAGCAATTTTTCAATAACTCAGTTCAAGGAATAGGTTATTTTACTACTACTATTACTACCAATTCTAATGGCACTTCTAAGACAATAGTATCCAAAGCTGATGTCTACCAAACAGCTAACGACACGACTCCATCAGCCACTAATGCAATTAAAGTTACCGTTGTCGACACTAGTAGTGCTGGTTATTCAGTAATGTCCGGACCAGGAGGTTTAATTTTAAGCGGCAGCGCTAATGTAGTTAACTCAAACGTCTATGTTGGAGGTACAATTACCATGAATGGTGCTGCCAAGATTGGAACTTACAATAAACCTGTGAATGTGGATGTCGGCAACGACGCTTGTCCCACGGGACCCGATCCAGGCTCATCATATCCCGAGGTTTGCGACAATGGCACCCAACCAATTAACATGGCTTATAGTACCAATATTTATGGCTCAGTTTGCGCAACTGGTCAAACTAGCACTGGCCCAAACAACAACATTCAAGGTGGTAATGGCGGCCAAGGACTAGAATTAGGTTGTACTGCCCCAATAGCATCACCGCCTAGCTATAATAGAATGGCTCAAATTGATGCCGTAACCACTACCGCGTCGGGTTCGAGTAACGATTATGTCTGCAATCAATATCCTTTTAATAGATCTTGGCCAGCCAATCTAGAACTAACCGGCAATGTATCGATAGGTACCAGTTGTAACATAACAATTAATGGAAATGTCTACGTTACTGGCAACTTAACTATCGGAGGAGCATCGACCATTACCGTTGCTAATAGTTTAGGGACAACTCGACCTGTAATTATAGTCGATGGGACTATAACTGTTGGTGGGTCCGCATCAATGGTTACTAATAGTAGTGGTACGGGTATAGAATTTATTAGTTTTGATAGCGCAGATTCATGCACGACTTCAATTACCAATTATTGCTCAACCATCTCTGGTAATGCACTCCAACAATCTCAAACAATGCAAAACGTCACTGTCAAAGGAGCGGTAAATGTTCCTGGAATGATTTTTGATGCTTATTGGAGCGAAGTAACAATTAGCGGTAGCGGGAATGTTGGAGCCGCAACCGGTCAAACAGTTAATCTGGATGGATCAGGTTCTGTACTTTTTGGCACCAACTTAGCTTCTAGTAGTGGCACTTGGTCAATAACTAGTTACGAACCAGACTATTAAACTTAAGGTCAATAAGATGCTATAATTTTTAATAGAATAAGCATTATTTAAATAATTTAACAAAAATATCCGATGATTAAACAAAAACTAAGCAGTAGCAATCGAGGTTTTACCTTAGTAGAACTAATGATTATATTAGTATCTCTAGGTATTATAGTGGCGATTATTTATCATACGTATTCAGGTATTCAAAACCAATCTATTAATACTAAAAAAGAAACGGCTATTAGAACTCTTCAAGAATCAATAGAAAAATTTTATTCTAAAAATATGTATTATCCCAGCCTGGCCAATATTAACAGTAGCGCCTGGCGAAACATTAATATGCCCGGCTTAACCAATACAATGCTTAAAGACCCTACTTGGACAACTAAAAATACTTTGTGTAATTTAGAAGGAAAGGCTATTTTATTATCTACTCCTCAACCAGGATGTTACGGTTATTCCCCTACCAACAATGGTGCAAGCTGCGCTAACAGCGATAAAACCTGTTCTGAATATACACTAAGTGCCATATTAGAAGGCAATAAAGGACTATATACTTTGCATCAATTAGATTAATTTATTTTTATTGTAAAAAGTAAGTTATAATTAACTTAAAAGGCATACGCTTGGATGGGCAAAATACAAAAATTACCAAACTTTTTTAAAGACAGACCCCTGTTCGGTCTAGATATAGGCAATGGTTCGTTAAAGGTAATGCAAACTGAACCTGGTTCTAATACTGATGCGATTGGTCAAAGTGCCCGTAATGTCTGTAGATTAATTGGTTATGGCAGTTGTCATTTTGCCCCAGAGGCAATCAATAATGGGGTAATTATCCAGCCAGAAATAATAGCTGAAGCAGCTAAAAATTTATTTTCCAGTCATCTTATTGGCGACATTACAACCAATAGAACGTCATTAACTATTCCTTCCTATAGATCTTTTACTAGGTCTTTAATATTACCCGAATTATCTGATAAAGAATTAGCTGATGCCATTAATACAGAGGCCGAACAATACATACCAGTTCCTATAGAAAAACTATATATTGACTTTGAACCAATTCGTACATTAAAAGACACTAGAGAGTATCTAATGGTAGCGGTGCCTAAAGAAATTGTAGATTCATATATAGACTTAGCGTCAATCGTGGGACTTGAAGTTGTTAGCATCGAAACTACCATGAGTTCGGCTGGTCGACTATTTTCTCATGACTACCAAAGCGATGTACCGACTATTATAATTGACTTCGGTTCGCTATCCTCAGATATAAGTATTTTTGACAAAGTAATGTTAACTTCAAGTACCGTTCAAGGAGGTGGAGAAGTTTTTACCAAAACTATAGAAAAAACATTAAAAGTTACAGCTCAGGAAGCTCATATCATTAAAACTCGTTACGGCTTAGGAGTTAGTAAAAGACAAAAGGAAGTTCAAGCTGGTCTTGAACCAGTATTTAATCAAATAGTCAAAGAAATAAGAAGATTAATTAGATACTATGAAGAAAATTATGGCGCAGAAAGACCGATATCTCAAATTGTTACTCTTGGCGGTGGAAGTAATATACCAGGGCTAAATGAATTCCTCACCAATCAACTTCGTCTAGCAGTTAGACCTTGTGATCCTTGGCAATATCTTAGGGTAAATAAACTGAAATTACCTACTCATGCCGATAAACAAATGTATGCGACAGTCGCAGGATTAAGCATGACCAATCCCAAAGAGGTATTTTCAAATGATTAATTTAATGCCTCCTGAAATAAAAAAATCATATTACTATGCTGAGAAAAATGACAAATTAATTAAGTTAGTACTCCTACTTATTATTGGTTTATTGGGAATTGGCATAATCGGAACCTATGGATGGGTTAGTTTGCATAGATCAATTAATTCCCAAAAGCAAAACGTAGCATATTTAAAAACAAATTTACAAAAGAATAATCTTGTAGCAACAGAAAATCAGGTAACAACTATATCCAATGATTTCTCTTTAGTTGTTAAAGTTTTATCTCAAGAAGTAGTTTTCTCAAAATTATTAACCCAAATGGCCGGAGCACTGCCCAGTGGAGTAAACTTAACCAATCTAACTATTAACAACACAACATCTGGTTCGGGATTAGACATTACAGCAGAAGCACTCAATTACAACCTAGCAACACAAGTACAAGTCAATTTAGCCGACCCGGTAAATGGTATTTTCTCTAAAGTAGATATAGTCAATATTAGCTGTAATAGTCAAACATCCTCAGGCACAGTGGCCACTTATCCTTGTATTGTTAACCTTAGAGCTGAATTTGCTAAAAACAACCAGTTTCTATTTATTAATCAAGGGACTAGCAAATAATGAAGTTGAAAATTAATAGTCAAACAATTTATTACCTAATGATTAGTCTAGTAGTCCTTATTGTTATTATTAGTCTTATAGCAACGAACGAAATTGTCAGTTTATTGGGTCAGCAAACAAATTCATTAATATCTCTAAAAGCCCAGAGTCAAGCCTTGACTAGTGAACAAGCCAATTTAGTTATAGCTAAAAAAGATGTTCTTAAATATTCTTCATTAGAAAAAATAACTCAATCAATCGTACCCCAAAATAAAGATCAAGCCCAAGCAGTCAGAGAAATAGTTAATCTGGCTCAACAAAATAATATAACCCTTAACTCTATAATTTTTCCAACTTCAACACTAGGTAACACAATTCAACCCAGCTCTAAGCTCTCCCTGTCCCAACTTACTCCAGTCAAAGGAATACCGCGAGTATACACACTGCCAATTCAAGTACAAGTTAACCAAACAAATGATGCTGTCAGCTATGGTAGTTTTTATAATTTCTTAACAGACCTTGAACAAAACAGATTAACTTCTCAGGTTACCAGTTTAACCATTCAACCCCTAGCAACAAATCCCAAGCTAATTACCTTTTCGCTAACAATAAATGAATATATAAAACCATTATGAATAAAACTAAAAAACCAACAACCAACCAAAATATTCAAGCTATTGCCATTAAGCTTAAAAAATTTGCATGGTTAATTATATTAATCTTTTTCTTGATTATTTATGGATATATATACCTGAAGATTAATAGTTTCGAAAGCCAACAACCATCATCGTCGGCCATTAGTTCTGACTTAAAAACTAGCGTTCAGCCAACTATTAACCCTAAGGTTGTTCAACAACTAGAAACACTTAAAAACAACTCGGTTAGCGTACAGGCATTATTTAATCAAGCTCGACACAATCCATTTTAAATTTTAGTAATAGTCAAATTAAGGAAGCTTGATTGTTATCCTGGTTATTAATTTTGCCTAAATGGATGTAGGATTTAGAAGTTACTTTTCTTCCCCTAGGCGTACGTTCCAATAGACCTATCTGTAATAAATAAGGTTCTATCATATCCTCAATAGTCGTTCTTTCTTCGGCGGTAATAGCTGCTAAAGTTTCAACTCCAACCGGACCTCCATTGTAGTTATCAATTATAGTAGCTAGCAATAAACGATCAGTAGGATCTAGACCAAGCTCATCTATATCTAATAATTCCAAAGCTTTATAAGCCGTATCAGAGTCTATAATTCCGTCTCCATTAATATCCGCAAAATCTCTAACTCTCTTTAGCAACCGATTAGAAATCCTTGGTGTTAAACGAGACCTAACAGCTAATATATTGGCTGCCGATGATTCAATTTTAACATTTAAAATCTTTGCTGCTCGATTAATAATTGCTTCAATCTGAGGAATAGTATAAAAATCTAAACGATGCACCAACCCAAATCTATCTCTTAGCGGAGCTGCAATCGCTCCGCTTCTTGTTGTTGCTCCAATAATCGTAAAGTGTGGTAAATCGAGTCTTAAACTTCTAGCCGATGGCCCCTTGCCGATCATAATATCTAACTTAAAGTCTTCCATGGCTGTATATAAAACTTCCTCAACAGTTCGATGTAAACGATGAATTTCGTCTATAAATAAAATATCTCCATCAGAAAGATTAGTTAATAAACTAGCTAAATCACCTGGTCTTTCGACTGCCGGTCCGCTAGTAATCCTAATCTGAGCATTCATTTCGTTGGCAATCACACTGGCCATAGTAGTTTTGCCTAAGCCAGGAGGTCCATAGAGCAAGACATGATCCAATTGTTCATTTCTTTTTTGAGCAGCAGCAATAGCTAGCTTTAAATTGTCCTTTAATCGATCTTGGCCAATATAGCTATTAAAATCCTTGGGTCTAAGGGTATTCTCTATTAACGAATCATCATTTTCTAATTCATTATCCGATTTGGAATTAACTATTCGATCTATCATCTAACTGCTATTTTAACAGCTTATTAAGGAACAAGCTCAGGATTCCAACAAGTTCTTAAGTTTTTATCTTGTTTTTTGAGTAAATCAATTTCCACATTACTTAATTTAAAATTAAATATATCAATATTTTCTTTAATTCTATCTGGATTCACTGACTTTGGGATAATAACTACTTCTTGTTGTAGGGCCCAACGTAACATGATTTGAGCGTAACTTTTATTATATTTATCGGACAATTGTTTTATAACCTGATTATCCATAGCTTTAGCGTGTGCTAAAGGAGAATAAGCTTCCACGACTATTCCCTTTTTTGAACAATACTCTCTTAGTTTTGATTGTTGCAAGAAAACGTGCATCTCAACTTGATTAATTGATGGCAATTCTTTTGCATATTCTTCCATGCTTAATAGATGTCTTGGGGTAAAATTACTAACTCCAATTGATTTAGTCAAACCTTGAGTTTTTAATTCTTCAACCGTTAACCAAGTTTTTTTTCTTAAGACCGGAACAGGAAAATGGAGTAACAATAAATCAACATAGCTAATATCTAAATTTTTTAAAGATTGCTCAAAGCTTTTACGACTTTTTTTGTCTCCAAAATTTTGAACAGCTATTTTAGTAGTTATAAAAATTTCCTGTCGACTAATTTTAGATTGTTTAATGGCTCGCCCCAAATAAGCTTCATTGTGATAAGCTTGGGCAGTATCGAAATGACGATAGCCTGCTTCAATAGCTGCATTAAAGGCCTTGGAAAATTTTTTTTCATCAGTTATTTGCCATAAACCTAGCCCTACTTGAGGTATAGAATTGCCGTCATTTAACTTTATTAGTGGTACTTTAATCACTTGAACTATTTCCTTTCTTTTAATGCTTTAGTTATTCGTTGTTCTAGGGATAAATTTTGATCAATAGTACTTAAGGCTGTTCGAGCATCATAAATAGAATAGCCGAGACTAACCAAAGCTTGAACCGCTTCATCATCGTCCCCGTCGCCACTTCTATTGACAATCGCTTCGGCTGTCATAGAAGACATTAGCCCAACTTTATCCCTAAGCTCAACTATAATCTGTTCTGCAGCACGTCGACCAACACCTTTAGCTGTTTGCAACAGCTTAGTATCACCACCAGCAATAGCTTGCTTAACACTATCGACCGAACCGATATTAAGAACAGCCAGAGCAACTCTTGGGCCAACATTTTTAACAGATAATAGCTTTTCAAATAATTGCTTCTCGATCAAAGACTGAAAGCCATATAGATCATGAACATCTTCCTTTAATTGTTCGTAAATATATAATTTCTGTTCTTTGCCAGTTTCTATTTTTGCTATTTCCATATCTGTTAGAAAAACTTCATAACCGAGACCGTATGTATTAACTACAATTCGATCAATTAACTTTTCTTCAACTAGTCCTGTGATTGAGGCAATCATTAATACTTATTATGTCACACTTTAAGATGATTAATGGTCAGGTTATAAACTGAGCATGAGTAATAGCTGCAGCTAGAGCATCTGCTGCATCATCAGGTTTAGGAATTTGTTCTAAAGTTAAGAGTATCTTAACCATTTCTTGGACTTGTTTTTTATCTGCTCTGCCATATCCAGTTATAGCCATCTTAATCTGCAGTGGTGTATATTCTGCAATCTCTAATTTTGCTTGGACTCCAGCTAGTAAAATAACTCCTCTAGATTGAGCAACAGTCATAGCAGTAGTAACATTACGAGCAAAATATAGTTTTTCAATGCTTAACCATTGAGGTTTATATTCTTCTATCAACTGTCTAACTTCATCGTATATTGTTAACAGCCTAAGTTCGGCAGCCTGATTAGCTGGCGTTCTAATAACTCCTGCATCCACTAATCTTAGATTTTTACTGTCTGCTTCAATAAAACCAAAGCCTACAATTCCCGTACCTGGATCTATGCCTAAAATCTTTACATTTGATTGATAGTCTTTCAATTCAGTTAAGCTTAACTAATATATCCTCAGGTATATCAAAATTAACATAAGTATTAGTAACATCATCTAAGTCATCTAATGCTTCCATTAATCTTAGTACTTTACCAGCAGTATTTAAATCATCTATTTTAACCATATTAGTTGGTACATAAGTTAATTCTGCATCAACTACATTGAAACCACCGTTAAAAAAAGCCAATCTAACTTTATTTAAATCTTTAGGATCGGTATAAATAATCGTTCCATCTTCTTCATCAATAATATCGTCAGCTCCTGCTTCAACAGCAGCCTCTAAAACTAAATCACCTTTTTCCGCTACTCTAATTAATCCTCGTCTTTCAAACTGAAAAGATACACTACCCTTTTCCGCTAAATTACCTCCATGTTTAGAAAATGCAAGTCTAACATCAGGATATGTACGATTTATATTATCTGTCATGCACTCCACCATAATAGCTACCCCACCAGGACCATAGCCTTCATATAACAATTCCTGTAATTGAGTAGCGTCTTTGTCTTTTTGTCTATCAATCGCTCTTTGAATATTAGACATTGGCATATTAGCAGCCTTAGCTTTATCAATTGCTAGACGTAATGAAAAATTAGTTTCTGGATCAGTGCCATTTCTTGCAGCCACAGCAATAGTATTACCTAATCTGGTAAAAACAGCGCCACGAGCTGCATCTTTCACCCCCTTTTGTCGCTTAATAGTAGACCATTTACTATGACCGCTCATATACTATCCTTCTTAATACCATTTTACATCTGTTATTTTAGCACACAAGAATAACTTATAGACATTGACTTTTTATATCAACCAAGGATAATGAAAGAAGTTATTTAAACTAAGGGCCCATAGCTCAGCCGGTTAGAGCACCTGCCTTTTAAGCAGGGTGTCGTGGGTTCGAGTCCCACTGGGCCCTCCAATCTATCCCGAGTTAAAAACTATCGCAACTAAGAGAGGGAGTATATAAAGTCCTTAGCGGGAATAATCTGCTAAAATATTCTTGTGACCAACCAACAAATAATTCAACAAACCAAAGATTACGTAGAAAAACAATTCAGTGGCGAGGGAACTGGCCATGACTGGTGGCATATGTATAGGGTCTGGAAACTAGCAAAACATATAACCTCCAAAGAATCTAAAGCTGATATGTTTGTGGTTGAGTTAGGTGCTTTGCTCCATGATATTGCAGATTGGAAATTCAATGATGGCGATATGGAAGCGGGACCAAAAGCTGCTCACAAGTGGCTTGAGTCCTTAGGTGTTAACGAAGACATAATTCAAGCAGTTGAAGACATCATACGTAATGTTTCATTCAAAGGCGCACAAGTTAAACAAAATATGAATTCACTTGAAGGTCAAATAGTCAGCGATGCTGATAAGCTTGATGCGGTTGGGGCTATTGGGATTGCCCGAACATTTGCATATGGAGGAGCTCATGATACCCCAATTTATGACCCAAATATAAAACCTGTTAATCATAAAACATTTGAGGAATATAAGAACAGTAAGTCGCATACCATTAACCACTTTTACGAAAAGTTGTTGCTTCTAAAAGATAAGCTATATACACAAACCGCTAGAGATATTGCCACTCATAGACACGAATTCATGCAACAATACCTAGATGAGTTCTATAAAGAATGGGATGGTGAGCTTTAGAAGCCATAAACTTATTAAATAACCCCTACTAGGAATAGACTGAGCTTAATCGTTTCTTACTAAGTTGTTCTTGTCTGTATTGATTATCCAAAAGAACTCTCCATCTAAGGAGTTCTTCAACATAAATATATAACTTAATTCCTTGGTGGGCCTCCAAATGTTCTTCACAACAGTTTGTAAGATAAGAATATTAGAATTTTAGTTGCATAACTATTGATTCTTGCAGCAATTTGTTTTTCCGTATCTGTTAAAAGGTCTAATCTTACTAGGTGTTTTTGTTTGCACTTATCTCAATTAGCTGTTTTGATTGTAAATATTAATAAATAGTTGATAAAATTATCCCATGTCAGAACAAGTTGATATAAAACAAGTAAACATAGCTTTTGCTGGTCTAACAGCCGCAGGGAAAACAACTCACTCCAAAATATTAGCCGAACAATTAGGTTTTGAGTATATTTCGGCCACTAAAACCATACTTGATATTATGGGTATGGATAAAGACCCCGATAGAGCCTGGTTAGATAGTTATGATGAAATCGAAAAAGCTCGTGAAGGTGACAGAGCTGACATTGAACTTGAAGCACGTATGACTGAATTAGCAAATACTCATAGTGGTCTTGTTTTGGATACCTGGGCTATGGCTTGGATTTATAATGGCTCAACCCCTATGGTAAGATTATGGATAGAATCAGATGAAGATTCTCGTACTAGAAAGTGCTTTGTATCACAAGGTTCAGATAAACAGCGTGATTTAGACGCCAGCAGACTGTTAATAAACCAAAAAGATGGTGATACTAGGACTAAATTCATACGAAGACTGGGCTTTGATTTATTTACCGATAGACATCGATATGATGTTATTGTCGACAATACACAATTAATACCTGAAGCAACGGAAGCGTCAGCTAAAACTGGTATAAAAATATTCTCTCCTGTTGTATTAGCGGCTGTAAAATACTGCATTAATAAAATCACTAATCCATCTTTTGACATAGACAGTAATTATGCCAAAAATCTTATTAGAAGCTCAAATGGCATGATAATAAGCTTAGGAAGCGAGCATAAGGAGTCTTATGAGTAAATCAGAAATTGTATTAATCACGGGGAACGTAAATAAAGTGCGTGAATATGAACGTTTATTGGGTGTGCAGCTTGATTATCAAAATCTTGATTTGCCTGAAATTCAGGCTACTGATGTTAGACAGGTAGCTCGCAACAAAGCAGAGAACGCTTATGGGATCGTCGGTCGTCCATGTTTTGTCGACGATACGGGTCTAACGATTGAAGCATGGGGTCAATTACCAGGAGCATTAATTCGTTGGTTTCTCGATAACGTAGGCAATGAAGGATTACTTAAAATGCTAGATTCAAATCAATCTCGCTCTGCTTACGTTACAACGGCTATTGGGTACTGTGATAAAAATGGGTTTAAGCTTTGCGAAGGACGAATTAATGGAATAATAGCCAATGAGCCAAAAGGTGACAATGGGGTTGGTTATGATACAATCTTTATTCCTGAAAACCAGACTAAAACATTTGCAGAAATGACCAATGAAGAAAAAGATTCTAGATCTATGCGTGCCTTAGCAGCAGCTGCAATGAAAACTGATTTGCAGATTGGGGCATGACATCTATACCAACTGTTTAAGACTTATGCAGACCTCAATTCACAGATAAATATCTGGGAAGCATGTAGTTTAGTTGCAATAGTTTCACACAAAGACCTCCAAATGTTCTTCACAACACTTTGTAAGATAAGAAGTATGGAATTTTAGTTGCATACCTAAGCTTCGCATCGGCAATTCGTTTTCTCCATCTGTTATCAAGTTCTATATCACTTTGTCTATTCCACTTATGCTTGCTACATCGCATAAAAAAGACTTTAATAGAATATTATGAGCAAAGGGGAAGATTTAGGAGATAGAACAACCGAAGAATTTTCTAGAGCAGTTAGCGAAAAGATTTTGGGTGTTTTTGCGGTACGTAGAGAATTTAGGGAAGTAAACGCTCGCCGACATAAGACAGAGGAAGAGGCAACCTTTCGAGCACCTAAAGGTTTTGTGTTTAGAGTTGTAGCTTTGAGTGATGGGGCGTTGACTTCTATTCACGACGGGCATAAACCAAAGCCTTGGTATGAAGAACGAAAACGTGGCGATATAGTTTATGCACCTGTAATAGATTGCCATAGAAAAGATGGATTTACTTGGTCAACCTATACGTCATGGCTAAATGGTCCTCTAGAGTTTGAACTTCCATCTTATGTGGCAAGTAGGACGCCGACAAGTATAAATAATGAGGACGTTCAAATTGACTTAGTTAGGGTTGAAGAGCTTGTTGCTGCACATACAAGGCGTGAGCCTTTGTCTAGAATACAGTTGGAAGAAGATGCTACTGTTTAGTTATATAGTCTGATAATAAATATCTCTTCATTTATGTTAAGGATGGTTGCAATCACTTCACACAAGGCCCTCCAATAATTTCATTTCTAGACCCCTATTTATTTAGAGGGTTTCTTATATTAATAAGTATGGGTGCTTACAATACAGAAACTTACGAAATCAGTCCGCACTTTAAGTATTCTATCGCAGACAACCCTTCATTAGACAGTTTAAAACAACTAGCAAATATTGATATAAAGAGCGAAACAAGTGAATTTAGTAAAGCTGAGTATATAATAGGCTTCTCTCATCAGTTATTTACGCACAATGGAGACAACGAACCATCTGCTGCTGACCCACTAACTATACTCAGAGAGGCAAAAGAAGGGCAATCGTTTCGATGTGTTGAATATAGTACGTTGGCTATGGGATTGCTGTGGGCCTACAAAATACCTGCCAGAACTATTGGGCTGAAAACATGTGACGTAGAAATTCGTAAATATGGTGCTGGGCATGTAGTAATTGAGTTCTGGTGCAAAGATTATAACAAATGGGTTATGTGTGACGTGCAAGCAGGTATTATCCCTAAACATAATGAAATTCCAATATCTGCCTATGAGCTATCAAATTATCTTAAATTTCATGAAACTATTACTTTTGCACCTATAGAACACTCCAGATTCAAACAAAATAGTAGATATGGCGACAAGAAAAGCTATGAAGAATGGATAAAAGACTATCTATGCTTTATAGATACACCCCTAGACTTAACGTTTGATATTAAAGATAGACGAAAACAGCAAATTGTAATGTTGGTGCCACTTGACAAAAAATATCCAAAATCTTTTCAGGGATTGTTTGACATGAATGCCCTGTATACTCATAGCGTAAAAGACTTTTACCCAGAACTACACATATAACTCCCACTAGGAATATATCGAACTGAATCGTTTCTTGCTAATAAGCTCTTGCCTGTATTTGTTATCCAGCAATCCTCTCCATCTAAGAAGTTCTTGGGTGAAAATATATAACTTAATTCTTTGGTGGGCCTCCATGTTACTCATGTTTTATATGACGGATTGCAATAGTCACAATATCCTGCATAAGCAGTTTTTTTCTGATGAGGAAAAATTACGTCTTGGGTGAATTTGCATTTATCACACTCGTAAACATCATACAAAGGGATGTCAGTCAGTCTCCCGCACTGTTCACAGGGTAAGCCTGGTTTAGGCGAAATCCTATGAAAACCAGGAGTATTACAGCTAGGACATAATCTTTTTATATTTTCTATTAGGTCTTTAGTAGCTACCTCTATGTTTTTCATTCTTGATTTATTAACATGCGCCCTAAAGTCTGTTTCAAGCCATATTGATTTGTATTTCTCTAGATAGTTTGTGGCAATTTCAATAAGATTATCTTTAGTTACTATTCCCTTAACCATATTTTTATATTTTTTCTCTGAGCTTCTTATGACAATGCCATGTTTTGGGAAGTTAATGTTATCTGCAAACTCTAAAACTTCTTCAAGGTTATTGGCTGTAGTATTTTGTGCATAACTGACTATCTCTACATGACCACCAAATATTTCCAGACCGAGTTTATTATCTATAAAAACAACTATTTCGGTATTGGTTATGCCAAAAGGAGCTGCTGGGTGTGGACCAAAGGTACCTTCACTGGCAATTCCTAAATCTAAGTTCAATAACTCCATTGCAGCTTTAGCTTTAATGATTGCTGTTTCTTTTTGATTAGCGGGTCTTTCTTTATCTAGGGTAAAAGTACCGAACTTATCTGTATCTAAGTCTGTGGGTACTAATACTTCTATTCCAAGTTCCTTCATAAATAGAGGTGCTATGACTTGTTCTTTTTTATGCTTTGTCCCTAAGGCAGCTTTTCTAGAATTCAATAGTGTACTTATATTAGTCATTTTATAATTATATTAGAACATGTTGCAATAGATAAACAATCAAACCTATAACTCCCACTAGGAATATATCGTACTTAATCTTTTCTTGCTTAGCTGCTCTTGCTTATACAGAATATCCAAAAGTTGTCGCCACCTAAGGAGTTCTTGGGTGAAAGTATATAACTTAATTCTTTGGTGGGCCTCCACGAACTGTATTTCATTCATTTTTCTGTTTAAGTTAGGTAAGTTGTATCTGTAAATAGGGCTGATTTCTGTGGGGTAAACTTTTTGGTCTTTTTTAACTGAAAATCCAGCAGGAAATATTAAGTCTTTGGATTGGCTACTCTATCAACGTGTTGTGGGTTGTTAGGGTCAAACTTAGCTTGTGATAAATAATTAAACACTTCAGTTGCAGACCTACCATTTTTTAGTTGATTAGTGATATATTCAGCCATCTGTTTGTAGCCAACATAGTATGCAATATCTTTAGTAAAGATTGCTTGCTTAGTACCCAAGTTATCACCCCTACTACCTCTGTAGATACGGTCAATGTGTCCCCATACTCTAGGAGCTAGTGATGATATCGCTGCTTCGTCAGCACCTTGTAGCTGTAGCCTTACTAGCTGACGCGCATAGCTTGATTTCAAACATCTCTTTACGAGTTCTCTGAACTCCATCAACAGTACCAAGAGCTAAAGCAATATCAACATAACGGTCGTATGCTTTATCAGGAAGCTGTCCATTCACAGCTTCTTCTGCTAATACTCCGAGTCCTTCTTCAGCATCTAAATAACCTGCAAGTCCAGTGGCTAGTTTCTTATCGCCAGTTTTATAGCCATTCTTTCCTCTAAGAGCATGGACTAGTAGCTCATGCGCCAGTAATGCACGCGCGTCTTTAGGCGAAGCAGATTCACGACGAGACGCAATCTTTATTTTACGGTCAGAGGCTTCGACAGAAAGCGAAGTACCGTCGGTTGAAACAACTTGCCATTCACTCCACTCAGGGTCATTATTATCTGTCAAGTCCCCGAAATCTTGGACACTTTGTCTCGGACCTCTGTTAACATGACTTTTCCGATGAAGGGACTCTTCAGAATTATGTGTAAACTTGTATATAATATTACATGGTCTAGATATGTTAGACGAAACAGCTATTCGAGAAAAAGCCGACGAAGATGGCATAACTCATATATCTACAGGAGTTGCTGTTGTTAAAGATGGTCAAATTCTGTTGGTGCGCCGCTCAAAGGATGACTTTCTTGGAGGTTATTATGAATTACCTGGTGGCGGTGTTGATAATGGAGAAACAATCGAACAAGCCGCAATGCGTGAAATCAAAGAGGAAACAGGTTTAGTGCCTTCTAAAGTTATAACAACATTCAAAGGATTTGATTATAAAACAGATAAAAAGCCATTCGTAAGACAAGTTAATTTAATTATCGAAGCTAAACCTGGAGAAGTTAAGTTAAGCCCTGAGCATGATGACTTTTTATGGGCTAACAAAGATGACTTAGGCAATATCAAGATGACTGAAAATATGATTGATTGTGTTTATGATGCGTTCTCTAAGCTAAATGCCTTGTTTTACGTCTAGAGAATTAAATTTTAAGTTTTGTTCTTAACCCACTTCTTGAATTCTTCTACGCTTTTAACATTATTTCTTAAAACCGCTTCATAGATATTGAAACTATCTGTTTTAATTTCTTTATCATTTCTAGCTGCTTTTAACTCAAGAATTATCTTTTTAGTCTCATTATTGAGTCTATCCTTTATCCAATCATTATTGATTCTAAGGGTATCTTCGTTCCCAAACCAAATATCCACTTTCCATCTATTTTTAGAGAAATCATTTTTTACACCTACATAATAAGCCTTAGGAAATTCTGGATGATTTTTAGAACTATGCTTAACAAAATCGTAATACAAATAACCGTTCCATTGGTTTTGTTGGATAAGCTGATTTAATGCCTCTAGTGCAGCTACTCTGGCCCTATCTGTAGGAACTATTACATATATATCAAGGTCTGGCCCTAGCATTAAGTTATAATCATAACTTCCAACAATTTTGACTTCTCCAATTCTAGAAAGCAGCGAATAAATGCGTGAGTAATCTAGAAGCTTATCCGCCTCCTCGTGCCACATTCTAGATAAAGTCAGAAGTCCAATTATTTCCATCTTACTATTTTATAATTATAGTGGTTTAAGTCATGATAGGACGCATTAGATAAAAAAGAAAGTTACCCAAAGAATATCGGTTAGATAGTAATTCGGTTACTCTAGTTCTCATTATGAAGAAAACTATGTTTAATGCAATTATTGAAGAAAAACTACCAAAATACCTAAAAGCTGATGTTAAAAAAATCAATCATTGAAGTCAGCAGCATGCACAGTAGGGCAGTATTTAGAGCCCTGAATCGTAGTAGGAAACGATCTAACTGAAAATCTCAGCCTAAACTTGGTAAGTCAAAAAATACTGATCTGGTATGTGTTTTAGAGCAAGATCAATATTATTTAGTATCAGAACACCACTTAGTTTAATAAACCCATCGGTAGTTATATTGTATTTGCCAATAAGTTAAACGATAATATTATAAGCTTAAGCATTTATGGAAAACCAAGACAATAATCAATTTACTCAACCGAGCGATGTTCAACCCAGCTATAGTAATAAACCACAATCTACAAATAGATTAGTAAAAATATTAATATCTCTATTAGTAATATTGGTTATTGTAATAGTGGGATTAGGAGTATACGTTTGGCAACACAATAAAGTAGTCGATCTAACCAAGCAATTGAATTCGACGAAAACAACAATTCCTCAAGACAAAAAAACTGATAATGTCTTGAGCTATAACTCTCAACAATTTACGAACCTTATCTATAGTCAGTTGCAATCAGTTATGCCTAGCAACTACACCATAATTAACTCAACATCTAGCCCCACTACATCAGACACTATTGCGGTTAGCGTTGGCCACGAGATATCTAATACAGCTGAAAATGTTGGTCCAGGAATCGCTGCAACGGCTTATAACTTTATAGTTCAGCCTCAAGGATACACAATAACCTTGTACTGTTCAGCGCTGTCATCGAACAACAATCCATCATGTCCTTCAACCGTCCAGACAGCGATAGAAAAATTGGTTAGTAAAGAGATGAGTGGTTTTCAATATATTAAAAATGGTGGCTACCTAGATGGTTTAGATGGACCCAATCCTAAAGTTGACGTATATAAAAATAACTTAATAGATTGTTATTGTTAATTACAGTAGTTTTGGCAATGGTACTTTTCTAGGCTGTTCAGATAAAAGCGAATATCCTGTTGTATATCAAGAAGTTCAGTCGTTACTAAATGCTACACCAACTACAGGCTCCGGATCTCCGCAGCCAACTACCAAACCACAACTAGTTTTCCCCGCTCCTTTCATTGGAAATAGTCAGACTAATGGTTATAAATATGCCTACATGGGTTACGGTGCCGCTGAGGGATACTTTTATAAAGAAGGCAATATCTGGTACTATCTTGGCTCTGGTCAGTTCGGTTTAAATTGTACTCATTTAAGCTCCAACACAAGCACTAATATTCAAGCCATGATTGCTTTTCAAGGTCAACCATGCACGACTAATAACGGCAATAGCTCAACTGTACAGTAAAATTTACAGATAAAATAATTTAATTATTAACAGTCCTATACACTCCAAAAGAGTTCCATTAAAAACAAGAGATTGGCATATTTCAAGCAAGAACCTACTACTCCTACTTCGGTATCAAGTTATCTGCCTAAGTTCAAGCTGTTTAGCATAATCAACTACCATCATCTTTTTACTCTAGTAAAAATCGTGGAGTTTTAATTTATCTCGTAAAATAATTAACGGCTTTGGTAGCCACCAATTATATTTACCTAGTAATTTCATACTGGCCGGAACCAAAACTAAACGAACAACAAATACATCAACCAATACCGCCACTATCAAACCAATAGACACTTCTTTCATACTTACAACTTCCCCACTAGCAAATGAACCAATAACCACTAACAACAAAATTGCTGCAGTGGTAATAATTTTGCCAGTTTTTTGTACGCCCCAAGTAATTGCTTGAGTCATATCTTCGTGCTGAGAAAAGTTTTCTCTTATTCGGCTAAACAGAAAAGTTGCATAATCCATAGATAAACCAAAAGCTAGCGAAAATATTATAACCAGCTGAGATGCGTCCAATCCGTTTAATTTAGTAAAACCTAAAATACTAGCCAAATGACCGTCTTGAAAAATCCATACTAATACGCCAAAAGCCGCCGAAAGAGAAAGTGCAGTTAAGATAATAGTTTTAAGAGGTATAACAATACTTCCAAGAAGCATATAGAGCAAAATCATCATCGATACAATTACTATAATCCCAACATATATTCCATCGTGTTCAATTAAGGTAATCTGATCAAGTAAATCGGCACTATTACCACCAACCATAGCTCTAATGCCTTTTACATTAATACTTCGAATAGTTTTAACTAAATTTTCATTTTGTGAAGACTGATTATTTTTAGGAATAACTTCTAAAAATAAATAACCAGAATTTTCTCTAACCTCCCCTAAACCTTTAACCCCATTTAAGGATATTATTTTATTAATATAAGCCATTGCAGAAATTCGATTATTAATTTCTTTTAACGGAATCACTAAGTTTAGAGGCGATAAATTACTATATTTAAAATTCTTGGATAGCGAGTTAGCAACAACTCTAGCAGATGAATTTTTTGGCAATACATTGTAATTAGAGGACGTAAACTGAACATGCAAAAAAGGCAATCCAGCAAGCAGCAATAAAGCCAGAGTAATAACAATTGTCAATAAAGGATACTTGATAACTTTATCAACAATCAATTTCCATATATTTCCTTTTTTACTTTCTTGCATACGATAACGTTTGGGTATTATATTGGAAACCTGCAATGCGTTGACTTTTGGTCCGAGTAAAGCCAAAATAGCCGGTAAAAATAACAACGAGCCGATAACCGCAATTAAAACTGCCGCAGCCCCACCAATACCCATGCTTCGTATATAGCCAATCGGAAACAAGATTAACCCAGATACAGCAATCATAACAGTCAAGCCGCTAAAAATAACTGTTCTTCCAGCAGTAGCCATAGTTCGGCAAAGGGCCAATTCTTGATTATTAACATGAAGCTTTAATTCTTCGCGATAACGATTAACTATAAACAAGCTATAATCTATACCCAAACCAAGGCCGAGTAGTCCTACTATATCTAAAACATAGACTGACACAGGTATGGCGATAGTTACTAATCTGCTAATTACTAAAGCGCCAATCACACCATATAATCCCAATCCTAAGGGTAGCGATGCAGCAACTAGGCTACCAAAAATTAATATCAATAATAGAGCGACTATCGGAAAACTATATTTTTCCGCTATAGCTAAATCTTTTTGAATATACCTACTTAATTGATTATCGGTTACTGCACTACCTCCCAAACTAACAGACAATGTCTTACTCTTAATTAAAGATTGAATCTGGGTAATGTCATTGGCTTGTTGATCTATATTTCCCCTTAAGCCTACTAAAGCATAGGTTAAATGTGGGTTATTAGAAACGAACTGTTCACCACCTTTTGCATAAAAAGAATTTGTCCCTGTTACTATCGGTAAACTAGCAATTTTAGCAATAATCCTCTCGGCTGCCTGCTTATATGCCGACTGAGTATAAACTAGTTTTTTAGATGAAAATAGCAGTATTAATGAATCCTGATTACCGCCAAAATCTTTATTAACAATTATATCTGCTCTTTGAGACTGAGAGTTGGGAACATTAAATCCATTATCTACTAAATCATTAAAAATACCCGAAGCATAAACTGCTCCTCCAGCCATACATAATATTCCGAAAATAAAAAACCATAATCGAAAACGATAAATTAATTTACCAAAATTAATAAGCATAGGCACAGTTTATGTCTTAATAATCAAAAGGTATACCAAAATTTGAACAATATATAAAAGTATATATGTAGTGTAAGTTTTTTGACAATAAAGCCTTATTATAATAAAAGTAATTATTTTTACTTACATAGTCTATATATAAGCTTATTATTGAGCTAACGATAAATTAAGTACCCAAAAAGAAAATAAGGAGGCCAAAAATCATGAGTAAATTATTATTGCTATTATCATTTATGAGCTTAGTAATACTAGCTATTGGTACGACTTTTTTTGCCAATTATCCAATTTTCCAACTAGCCAGTAGCAGTAGCTTTTACGAACACATCAGAGAAATACTTGCATCAATATTATTTTTACAATTAATTACGCATCCGCCACGTCATTTAGTTTTTCGCATATTATCAGGATTAGTGGCGATTAGCATAGGTGGTTGGGCAATTGCCGTAACCTACGCTAGCATGATGCCATTATTGGATACTTTATCACTCTTGGCATCAGCTGCAGCAATTGGTGTTACGGCTCTTGAAGTCAATCCAGAATCGGCAAAAAGAAACCGTCCCGAAAAATCAACCAGCCCACTAATAGCTTAAAATTTACTTCGAAGGAGTACTATATGCAACCAAACAATCAATACACCGACCAGGCGCCTCAGAAAACAAACAATAATCAAAACCGTCAACCTACTTTGGTTATATTAGCTCATTTAGTTTGGATAATTGGAGTGGTGATAGCTATTATATTAGCAATACGGTTTTTATTGATTCTGTTCGCTGCCAATTCTGCCAATGGATTTGTCAATTTTATCTATACCATTAGCTATCCGTTGGCTAGGCCTTTCTTTGGAATATTTAATTATCAGATACATTACGGAGTTTCAAGAGTAGAATTTGCTAGTTTAGTAGGCATAGCGATCTATTCAATCGTTGCTTACTTAATTGCAAAAATACTAACCATTAACCATCCTCAAACTATTTAGAATGTTTTTTAGATCCTTTTCGTTTGTTGTATACCAATAACCAAAAAAAGACAATTGCCACTAAAGAGCCAAAGCCAACAATAGATGACTGGTATCTAATCAACTTTAACCAATAGGAGTTATTCATTATAGATAGCATAATATTAGTAGGTAATAGTGGCACAATTAATATTGGAGCAAATAAACTTACAGCTAAAGATGGTATGACATTTAATAACCGATAGTGTTTAGCCACAGATCTGAATTGCAATATTATACTCAAAACCGCTGGTCCTAAAAGCAGTAATAAATTAACGGTTACGGCAGAGGGACTCAAATGCACCGGGAAAGCATAATGATGCTTGGCTAAATTGGCAGCTATGCTATTAGAATTACGCGATTCAAATGACAATAATACATATCCTAGGCACAAACTTAAAAATACCAATGATGCGTTAATTCTAAGTAGATAAAAACCTGCTAAAGGAATTAAGAATATTACTAGTAACCATAGTAAACCGATTGACATATGCGATTATAGACCCATTAAGTACTATAGCATGAGCACCTTAAATAAAGTCCTAAGCGCCTACTTTATCTTTTCGACGACCAGTTTTTGCTGAATGCTCAGTATACTCAATAATATTGGCTGCAACATTGCGACCAGTAACTTTTTCAATCCCGAAACCGGGAGAAGCGTTAACTTCTAAGACAAGAGGTCCTCTGTCTGATCTGAGCATATCTACACCAGCTATAGTTAAGCCCATAGCTTTAGCTGCTTTCTGAGCTGTACGTCGTTCTATATCAGACAACTTAACAATTGTTCCTTGTCCTCCTTGGTGTAAATTAGAACGGAAATCATCATCTAGGCTTTTCCTCATCATACTAGCAACGACTTTACCGTTAACAACAAAAGCTCGAATATCTGAACCTTTACTTTCAGAAATATATTCTTGGACTAAAAAATTTACATTTTCTACATTAAATGCTTGCATAACCGCTAAGGCTGCTTTTCTAGTTTCGGCTAAAACAACTCCTGTACCATGAGTTCCTCGGGCAACCTTAATAATAGCTGGCGCTCCTCCAACCTGTTCTAAAACGCCCTCATAATCTGCAGTCTCTCGTGCAAAAACAGTCTTCGGAATACCGACACCAGACTTAGCTAATAATTGCATGCTCCTTAGTTTGTCTCTAGCCCTAACGATAGCAATAGAACTAGTAGTAGTAAAAACATTTTGCATTTCAAACTGACGAACTATAGAAGTTCCATACTTAGTTAGATTAGCTGAAATTCTAGGAATAATTGCATCGATATCACTAATTATCTCTCCTTTGTAATTAACTATTGGATTGTTCTGTTCCAGGGTAACGAAACATTTTGCATAATTAATTACCCGAACTTGATGACCGCGCAACTTTGCTTCTTCAACCAAACGCATCGTAGAATAGTTTTTGCTTCCTTTAGATAAAATAGCTATATTCATTATTAAACCTACTTTCTTTCTATTGACGATAACTAATTAGCCAAACGTTGACTTAAGTATTTAGCAATCGCAATCTGCTTCTCTTCTATAAACGCCCCAGTATAAATCTGGGGAGATTGATTAACTTCAAGACAATACCATAATTTTGTTATTTTGTCTTGTACAATATCCACTCCAGCTATTTGTAATTTAAATAATTTAGCAGCTGCAATAGAAATATTAATTAAAAATGAAGGCAGTTCATTGACATCAACTATCTCTGGTGTACCTCCTTGAGCAACATTATTTAAATGATTATTTTGATTACTTCTAGTCCGCTTAATAACCAAAACAACCTGACCTCCCAAAACAAGAAAACGATAGTCATGATCGTTATTAATATATTCTTGGGCTAAAAGCCAAATTCCTAAATCTTGAGCTTGCCTAATAATCATGTCAAATTGACTTTTACTATCCACTAAATAATTATTTTGACCTTTAAATCCCTGAGTATCCTTTAAAACAAAAGGTATGCCCAGTTCAGCTACTATTTTTTCATAAGCTAAACTAAGTCTAGCTAAATTCATAAAGATGGTCTTAGGAATATTAATTGAATTATCACTTAAAGTTATGTATTGATATATTTTAGCCGGATCAGGGCATTGATTAACGGCACGATCTATATAATCTATGTTTCTATTGGCTAGATATTGAGCAATGGTAGCCGATACATAAGAATGACCATACACTCCACTGGTAATAAAATAGCCTAGTCCATAATCAGCAATATCTTGATTGTTAGAACTTATTAAAATTTTATTAGTTTGATTACCGCTATAAAAAATTAACTCTTCATAAGAGACGATATCAGCATTCAGATCTTCATTTTGAATAAATTTAACAAAATTAGTATTCGCCAAGCTCTTTTGGGAAACAAATAAAATAATCTTTTGATTTCCTAATAAATTATTTCTTTTAGAGACATCGATTAAAAACTTTCCTTTTAATGTCCGTCTACCAATCAGTAAGGGAAACCTATTGTTGGCTCTATTAGCTAAAGTTACTTTGGATTTAATAATTTTATCGGCCATCTTGATACGAATATCTACCTTATATCTGACTTCCTTTTGACCAAAAGAGTTTTTAACTGTAACTAATGAATACTTTCTAGTTTTAATTGGATCGCCTGTAAAATTAGGTGAAGATGGTCCGAATAGAGTATAGGAAAGTTGACCATCTTTTTCGCTTATATTACTGGCCCAGATAGCAGAACTGTCGGCTCCACTATCAATTTTAGCCAATATATTGTCTAGGCCGTAATCTGGCAAGCTAATCATTTCTGTTGTACCAATATTAGCAAGTGATTTATGCATAATTTATTTACAGATCAAGCTATTATATTTATTTAGATACATGATGAACTCTTAAGTAGGCAATATAGATAACCAATACGACTACAACAATAATTATAATCAGCAACGGAATGAAACCATGTTGATCATATTTAATATTGGCTATTTTCTTCATCTAAATTCTGTTAATAATACCTATCTAAAGTTTAGCAAGTCTATCGCCAAAAACCATGCTTATTCTTGCTGTTGTCTAAACTAGCGAAATTCTTCAGTAAGTCTTGTTGTTCTTTAGTTAAGTGACTAGGCGTATCAACGATTATAGTCACAATGTGAGCTCCACGACTAGCACCCCTTAAATGAGGCACTCCGTGTCCAGATAATTTAAAATCACTATGACTTTGGGTACCAGATGGTATTTTCATTCTAACAGGCCCATCGACTGTATCTACTTCTATCTCTCCACCTAGAGCAGCAGTAACCATATCCACATGTTCATCGCTTAAAATCAAATCACCCTCTCGAGTAAATTTATTATCTGGTTTAACTCGAATATTAACATAAAGATCACCTTTACTTCCTCCGGCGACAGCCTGTCCGTGTTCGCGTAATCTAATAGTAGCTCCATCGTCAACTCCAGCCGGTATTTTAAGATTTATTTTCTGCTTTTTTACTTGCGTACCCTTGCCATGACAAACGGTACATACTTTCTCAGGAATTTTACCTTTACCATGACAAACTGAACAAATACTCGCTTGTTGAATATTTCCAAAAACAGTCCTGGTAATATTTACCACTTGGCCACTGCCTCCACAATTGTCACATTTTTTTAAATCATATCCGGGCTCAGCAGTCGATCCATGGCAATGCTCACAAATATCTTCTAAAGATAAGCTAAGTTCAACATCTGTACCAAAAACAGCTTGATTAAAATCAATTTCCACTCTAGTCTCGACATCGTGACCTCTATTGGATTGCTGAGCATGCCTATTATTACCGCTGGTTCCTCCGCCAAAAAAACTTGAGAAAATATCACCTAAACCTAAGTCTCCAAAATCAAAATTAATATTCTGTCCGGCACCAAAACCTTCAAAACCACCAAAACCCCCACCACTAGAACCTCCACCAAAACCCCCTCCACCAACTCCAGCATGACCAAATTGATCATAGCGTTGACGCTTAGCTGGATCTTTTAAAACTTCATAAGCTTCGTTGACTTCTTTGAATTTAGCTTCATCACCTCCCCGGTCTGGATGGGACTCAATAGCCGCTCGTCTAAAAGCTTTCTTGATCTCGTCGGCAGAAGCATTTTTATTTACCCCTAGTATTTCATAGTAATCGCGTTGAGCCATTTATCCCTAACCTATTTTAAGAGTTGTTTAATTGTATCACTCTTAAGCTTTAATTTACTATTTAAACCCATTAAGCTTTTTACTATTTTGCTTTCTTATCCTGATCATCTACAACTTCACCTTCAATCGGCTGATCATCAGATTTTTCTGCTTGATCTTTATTCTCTGATTCTTTTTGGTCTTGATTTTCGTCTGTTTTGGGTTGATATAATTTAGCCCCTATAGGCATCATTGTATCATTAAGAGTTTTTGCTGCATCCTCTAACTCGTCCTTAGTGGCTTTATCGTTTTGAACGACTTTTTTAGCCGTATCTAAGGCTTCATTTAATGTTTTGATGTCACTATCTTCTAGTTTACCTTTATTGTCTTTAACTAGTTTTTGGCCTTGATATACAGCACTATCTAACAAATTCCGAGCCTCAACAGTAGACTTGCGCTGTTTATCTTCTTCGGCATGAGCTTCAGCTTCTTTAGCCATCCTTTCCACTTCAGTTTTATCCAAATTGCCAGAACCACTAATAGTTATACTCTGTTCTTTTCCGCTACCTTTATCTTTAGCGGTGACATTTAAAATTCCGTTAGCATCAATATTGAAAGTGACTTCAATTTGCGGTATTCCTCTAGGAGCGGGCGGAATGCCATCAAGAATAAATCTACCTAAACTCTTATTGCCTTCAATCATTTCCCGCTCGCCTTGAGCTACATGAATTTCCACCTGGGGTTGATTATCTGCAGCAGTTGAGAATACTTCACTTTTAGATGTAGGTATAGTAGTATTTCTTTCGATTAACTTTGTCATCACTCCACCCATAGTTTCAATACCTAAACTAAGTGGAGTAACATCTAGTAATAAAACGTCTTTAACGTCACCCTGAAGCACTCCTCCTTGAATAGCAGCACCCACAGCTACCACCTCATCAGGATTAACACCTTTCATAGGGTCTTTACCAAAAATTTTCTTAACCTTTTCCTGAACAGCTGGCATTCTAGTCATTCCTCCAACCAGAACAACAGCATTGATTTCATTGGCTTTTAGTCCTGCATCCTTTAGGGAGATC